>WGBN01000308.1 GCA_015494245.1 Saprospiraceae bacterium
TCTGCTAAAATACAAGGAGACAAAGATGCTGCTTTGGCAGAAAGCCTGATGAGTCTTTTGCAACCCCTTCGCTCATACGCCAAAGAAACCTACGGCCAAATGCAGAAAATCATGAAACAAGGTGAGCCGGACTCTCTGGCCCAAGCAAAACTAAATAAATTAAAAAAAGAATTTATCGAACAGGCTACTGCTTATCAAGACCCCCTGAGCCATTATATAGATACTGTCTCCTCTCCTGCTTTTGCAGTATTAGCTCTTCATTTTCACGGCTACCCCGCCCTCATGGGAGACTATTGGGAGTATTATCAAAAAACGGCCTCCCGCCTGTTGAAACAAACGCCTAACCACCCCTATCTTCTGGAAATGGATGCAAAACTGAAAGAATTTGCAAAGACACTCCCCATAGGCAGTATAGCCCCCGAGGTTTCATTGCCCGATACATCGGGACAAATACAACACCTTCACGACACTAAGGCATCCCTGACCCTCATAGACTTTTGGGCCTCTTGGTGTACTCCCTGCCGGATAGAAATCAGAGAGACCCTGAAACCTTTATATGAAAAATACCACTCCAAAGGATTTGAAATATTCGCAATATCTACAGACGAGGACAAAACGCGATGGATAAAAGCCATAAAAAGCGATGACACCCCCTGGATACACGTAGCATGTTTAAACATGCAGGAGAAATGCGAAGCTAAAAAAGCCTACCAGGTAAAAGGCATCCCCCACACCATACTCATAGATTCCGAGAAGAAAATCGTTGCCAAACAACTGCGAGGCCAGACACTACAAAACTTCGTTGAAGAATGGTTCGAAGAGGAGCATTGAGTTTTGAAGGGGGGCATTCATTGCCAATCCCCGAGACTGCTTGGGTATCCGTTGTCAGCCGCCTGTCATGTTGGTTTATTGTTTATATCACATCATGTATCGTTGGTTTTGGCGTGATGAGCGTGATGAACGTGACGTGATAGAACGCGGATAACGCGGGTTATGCGGGTTTCCGCGGGTTTTAGGCCCGTTTAACACGATGGTCCGTTTTTAAGGCCGGCTGTGATTCTGACAATGAGTGTGACAAACACAACAATAGCAACCCAATTACACCTAAAGACGGGCTTCTTAGCGCCTTAGCGGCCCTTCGACTCCGCTACCGCTCCGCTCAGGGCGACGCTTCGCGAGAAATAAAAACCTGACTCACCACGGAGTTCACGATGCTCACAGAGTGTTCACGAAAAAGTCATTCTCCATTCTCAATTTTCCATTCTCCATTCTATTGGCCCCAAATCAAAAATCAAAAATCTTTAATCGTTAATCTTCATTCAAAAGAAGAGATTCACCCTTCCCCCACACCCAAAACGCTAAACGCTAAACACTAAACGCTCAACACTCCCCCTCAATAATCCATATAAAACCTCGCCACATTCAACCGCACGCCCAGCCCCACATACGAGACCAGCTCATTGCGCTCCGGCAAAGCACTGATTTTTTTACGGTAAAACCAATCGGCCTCTAAGGTGAGGTTGTGCCTGAGTTCATAAGCCACCTCAAGACCTGCCAGCAAGGTCTGGCCCCTGATGCCCTGGCCGATCACACTGCCTTCCGTAACCTGGCGGTTGTTGTAATAAGAGGTGAGTATATCGCTACCCCAGTTTTCATCAGCCGTGTCTTCGCCGTACACCGCCCGCATCACGCGTGCCTTGAAAAACCAACGTGCCGAAGGCTGATACCGAAGGATGCCGATATACTCTATAAAATTTGCCCCCAACGGATGTGCCAACGGCTGGCTGTAATGCGAATACGTAGCCGTACTGTCAAAATGCGTGTAGGTATAAGGCCGCACCCAATTGGCCTCTACCTGTAAATCCAAGTGATCTATCCCAAAGGCGTCTATGTACTTGAGCCCCAGCTGTATGCCATATTTGTTGGCCCACCACTTGCGCTTCTTGATAAACAGCTCCTCAAAGACGAATTCATCTAACATGAGCTGGCTGTAAAATTGCACGTGCCGCTTGAAGTTGTACCGCGCCGTAAGCCCAATCAAAACGTTATCCGGACTGCCTAACAGATGCTCTACCGTGCGGTACAAAATGACGGGATTCAAATACTGCAACTCAAAACCGGTCGGACGGGAAAAAACCACGGCCTCATAAAAGCCGAGACTGAGCTGCGGCACCGGCTCATAACTCAGGTAGTGCGCAGCCATATATTTTTTCGGAATGACCCGCTCCGGCGATTCCCGCACACTCTCTAAGGCCATCTCGGCAAAGAGGTTCTGATAGTGCAACTTCCACACCCGCCAGTTAAATTTCAAATAAAAATAATCCGTCGCAAAATCGGACAACAGCAAAGAGCGATAACCCTCCCCTATAAAATTTCGCCCATGCCCCAACTGCATACCTATATGAGGAGACAGCTGAAAGGCAATGTATCCATCCGAAAGCAAATAATCGTACAAGCTATCCGTCTTAAACAATTTGCTATATGCCTCGTACTTGTGAAATCCCGCTCCGGGCAAAGCCTTGTGCTGCTCTTCCCTGTAGCGCACATAATCGGGAAAACGCATCTGGTTTTCCAGAATGCGTGTATGAAAAAACAGCCTGTTGTCAATATCACCCCGCAAAACAATCCCCCGTTGATTGATCACGTAGCGCTGTGTATCGCGAGTGTCAAAATCCATCCGAAAATTCAAAATGGGATTCACCCTCAGATGAAAGTGCTCTTGATTGATTTCGTACAAATTCGCCGGCGTGCTGTACAGACAAAAGGGCTTCGCGCTTTTCTTAAAAAGGCAAAAAGGCCTGTGTGAAAACTGCTTTTTTCCGGCCGCAAAAGCCTGCAAAGCAGAGTCCTGAACAACCGGCTCTCCGGGATGCTTCTTCGAAACGCCGTATAAAAGAGGAATGCCATTTCCGTACTTCCCCAGCCACTCATCGTTGTCGTTGTAGAGATAACGCAAATCAGCTCTATCCAAAGGCGTAAGCCGCGTGCTGTCTAACTCCAACTGCAAGGCATAGCTCACCACATCCCCCCGTAAATAGGGCCGTATAGCGCTGTGATAAGGCGACAGGGAGTTGCCCTTGATGGCCAGGCGCTGCGCGATATACTCCGCCCTGCTGTGTAAAAAAACGCCACTTCCCTGGGCTTTCGCCAAATGAGCGACAAAAAAGAATGCACAAAAAAAGAAGAGCTGCTTCATAAGTATCGCAGGATGTTTGGGCAAAAGTAGCAAAAAAGTAGTTGCTCTCAGGACATCTACCCAACCACATACACCCTCCTCACCCTTTCCGAAATATTCGTCAAAACTTCATAGGGGATCGTCCGGAGAGCTTGGGCCAGTTCTTCTATGGGTTTTTCTTCGCTGAAGACAATGACCTCATCGCCTTCGGCGGCTTCGGGAATGTGCGTAACATCTATCATGCACATATCCATACAAACATTCCCCACCACTGGAGCTTTTTGCCCTCTCACCAGCAACGAGAAGCGCCCGTTTCCGGCCATGCGCAACAGCCCATCTGCATAACCGATACTGACGGTAGCGATGTGCCTCTCCTGCTCTGCCCTGGCCTCTGCCCCATAGCCCACGGGCTCGCCGGCAGCTACGGTTTTAATTTGCGAAATACGCGCTTTGAGACTCAGGGCAAACTGTAATTGCTTCCGTAAAGCTTCACGAGCGCTGATGCCGTAAAATCCTATGCCGAGACGCACCATGTCAAACTGCAAGTCGGGGAAACGGGCAATGCCCTCGCTGTTTAACAGATGAGCGAGCGGGCGATAACCCAGGGCCGATACCAGAGCTTCGTACATCTCTTTAAAGCGCCCGGCCTGCTGCCGCGTAAAGGCATCTTTGGACTCTTGCTCACTGGCAGAAAGATGGGAAAAAACAGAGTGAACGCGCAAATAATTATGCTTCGACAAAAGCAATTTCAAACCAGGCAAATCTTCAGCCTCTAAGCCGAGGCGATGCATACCGGTCTCCAATTTTAAATGAATGCCGGGAATGTTCTCCAACCCCTGCGTAGCCCGCAGATAAGCCCTAAGCAGGGAGAGCGAATAAATCTCAGGCTCCAACTCATAGCGCAGCATTTGGGCGAAAGCCCCCGGCTCCGGATTCATCACCATGATGGGCAACTTGATGCCCGCCTGCCGCAGCGCCACACCCTCGTCGGCATAAGCTACACCGAGATAAGCCACCTGCCTCTGCTCCAGCAAACGCGCCATCTCCACAGCTCCACTGCCATAAGCCGCAGCTTTGACCATCACCAACATGCGCACATCCGGCCTGAGCATGCTCCGAAAAACCCCCAGATTGTGCCGCAGCGCATCCAGATTGATTTCCAAAGCCGTCTGATGTACCTTCTCCGCCAGGCGATCAGCAATCCTCTCCAACTGAAACTTTCGGGCTCCCTTCAGCAAAATGGCCTTGCCGGCAAAAAATGAAAACTCCAATTCCCGCAACAAAGCCGCCGTGTCCGGATAAAAACGCACCCTGCCTGCAGTCAGCTTGCCTGCTCCCTGCTGCTCCGGCAAATAAGCGCGCAACTGCTCAATTTCCTCACCTATGCAAATCAGCTCATCCACCGGCTGCTCCTTCAACAAGCGGGCAACCTCCCTGTACAGTTTCTCCGGCTCTTCCCCACTCTGCAAAATGTCTGTCAGCACCAATACACCCGGCAGCCCTCGCCGCTGTCGTTCTAAAAAGCGCAACGCAATTTCCAAAGAAGCCAGATCATTGTTGTAAGCATCATTGATGAGCACACTCCCATTGATCGCCGGACGCAACTCCAAGCGCATGGCTACGGGCTCCAGCTCCGCCATGCGTTCGGCAATGATTTGGTCAGGTAACTCCATATCCAACAGTACCAACCAACACAACATGGCATTCTCCAAAGAAGCCCTGTCCGAAAAAGGGATGATCACTTCCTTCTCCTGCGCCCGAAAGCGCGCACGCAATCGTCTGTCTCCCTCTGCTCCCTCATCTGCGGGTAACTGATCGAGCAAATAAAGGTCCGCCCCTTCATCCCACCTGCTCCAGCAAAGCAGCCTTTTCCCGGCAAAGCGGCTCCGAATAGCATCCTGCACATCCCCCTGGTCACAACCGTAATAAATGGTCTGAGCAGATTCAAAGAGCTTCAGTTTTTCCTCCAATTTTTCAGCCCGACCGGAAAAACCCGCATCGTGGGCCGGCCCCAACATGGTAAAAACGCCCCGTGTCGGCTCAATGATTTCAGCCAGCTTCTCCATCTGCCCCGAGCTCGAAATGCCCGCCTCAAACAAAGCCATATCCACCCCCTCATGCAAACGCCAAACGGACAAAGGCACCCCAAGCTGCGAGTTGTAACTACGCGGACTACGCAAAACGCGATAATCCGGAGAAAGTAATTGATACAGCCATTCCTTAACCACCGTCTTCCCGTTGCTGCCCGTAATCCCAAATACCTCCACATCAAAATGCCTGCGATGCCAGGCAGCCAGCCGCTGCAAAGCACTCAAAACATCATCTACTAACAAAACATTGACACCCTCAGTAGAAAAACCTTCCGGAATATGTGTCAACACAAAATTGCGCACCCCCCGCTCATAAGCCTCCTGCACAAACTGATGCCCATCAGCCACAAGCCCCCTCAAGGCAAAAAACAAAGAACCAGCAGGAAAACTAATATTTCGACTATCAAACTGCAAATAAGAAATAGACGCATCGCCATTTACAATAACAGAACCCTCCCTGGCTCCTATCACAGACGCTATGTCAGAAATGGTGTACATTTTAACAACTCACTTAAAAGGTCAGATCTAACGGGCTGAGATCTAAACGCTAAACGCTAAACACTAAACACTAAACCATCAACTGTCAACTGTCAACTCCCCTCCCAATATCCCTCCGAAAATACTTCCCTTCAAATTCAATCGCTTCTGCTCCCGCCCGCGCTTTTTGCAGAGCTTCTGCCATATCTCTACCCAAACCCGTTACCGCCAACACGCGTCCTCCGGCTGTGAGCAACTGTCCGTCTTTCAGGCTTGTGCCGGCCTGAAAAACCAGAGCGTCCTGCACCTTTTCCAAGCCATTGATGGAAAACCCCTTCTCATAATGTTCCGGATAACCGGCCGATGCCAGCACTATGGTCGCGGCAGCAAGCGGAGAAATCCGGGCCACGCACTTTTCCGGCGCATCTGCCGCAAATCGTCCAGAGCCTTCTGCTGCTTCGCGCATCAAGGCCACCAGGTCTTCATCCAATCTCGGGAGTATGGCCTGCGTCTCGGGGTCGCCGAGGCGGCAGTTGTACTCAATCACATAGGGTTCTCCTTCCACTTCAATCAAGCCGAAAAAGACAAAGCCGAGGTAGGGAATACCCTCGGCCTGCAAGCCCCGTATGGTCGGTTGGATGATGCGTTTTTCCACCTTCCTCATCAACTCTTCATCTACAAAAGAC
>WGBN01000309.1 GCA_015494245.1 Saprospiraceae bacterium
CCCCACAGCCATTTGCCAGGATGCTACCGTCTCCCTCGATGCCAACGGGCAATATCAGCTTTCGCCAAATGAAATTGACAACAACAGCACAGATGCCTGTGGCATCGCTGCGCTGAGCGTCATGCCCGACAGCTTTAGCTGCCAGCAAATTGGCGCCAATATCGTTACGCTGTTCGTCGAGGATGTCAACGGCAACAGCAGCCTCTGTACGGCCACACTGACCGTAGAAGACCACACAGCGCCTGTCATGCAATGCCAGAACATAGACCTCTATCTGGATGCCAATGGCGGAGCGGGTATCACGCCGGAGATGTTAGACGCGGGCAGCGCGGATGCCTGTACGGCTGTTTCGCTTTCCGTTTCACCTGCCGACTTTCAATGTGCCCAGGTGGGCCTCAATGCCGTAACGCTTACCGGCACAGACGCTTACGGCAATCAGGCCTCCTGTACCTCCCTCGTTACGGTCATAGACACCGTGCCACCTACGGCTCTTTGCCAGAGCACGACGGTTTATCTCGGCACCAATGGCGAGGCCTCTCTCTCGCCGGCTCAGATAGACGGCGGCAGCGCGGATGCCTGCGGCATCGCTGCCATGGAAGTGAGCAAACCCTTCCTCTACTGCGATGACCTCGGCAGCACCAACGTCCTGCTCATCGTAACGGACAACAACGGCAACGAATCGGCCTGCGTAGCCGTGGTAAATGTGGAAGACCCCATTGCCCCCGTAGCTTCCTGCCAGGATGCCAGCATTTCGCTTGGCGCTGACGGCACGGCCGTCCTGGACCCCGCCCTGCTCGATGCCGGCAGCTCGGACAATTGCGGCGGCTGGACGCTTTCGGTGAACAAAAGCGATTACGACTGCTCACAAGTGGGCGTGCAGCCGGTCATCCTGACCATTACAGATGCCTTTGGCAACCAAAGTTCCTGCTCGGCTCAGTTGGATGTGATTGCCTCGGCCATCTGCCCGCCGCCCGCCATCGCTTATGCAGGAGGCCCCAACATCTCAGACCCCTGCACCTGCCGCGGCAATGGAGAATTCGACGAAGAAGTCGTCATCGGCCCTACGGGCCAGGGCCAGAACTGGGTGGTTTCTGCCACTACCCTGCTCGACCCCAACACCCTGCAGCCTTATCCCGCCGGCACGCCCTTTACGGAAGTGATGACAGGCGGCGGGCAATCCATCTACACCCTGCAGGGCGTACACCTGGGCGGCCAGGGCTATACGCTTTCGGCAGTGAGCGCCTTTTATCCGGCTGTGGTACTGCAAATTTCCAATACCTGCTATTATCCCGAGCCGCAACTCACCGGCTTAGACGGGCCTTTCTGCCTGTACAGCCCTTCCTTTGAGCTGAGCGGTGAGGCCAACGGCGTTGTCCTCGAAGATTCATTCTTCACCATTGATGGCTCGCCGGCTACGGTCTTTGACCCCTTCCAACTCGGCCTGGGGCAGCATACCGTAACCTACACGGTAGATGCCGGCACAGCCGCTCCGGGCGATCCCACCGACCCGGGTTGCGTGGCTACCACTGAGGAGCAGGTGGTCATCCTGTCCACCCCTACACAGCTGAGTTGCAACAACAGCGTAAACGTGGGCATAGACGGCAACTGCGAGGCGCTGATTACGCCCGATATGGTGCTGGAAGGCACTTATGGCTGTTATGACGATTACGAAGTCAGCATCTTTTCAGGCATCAACCAAATCGGCAATCCCATCACGGGCCAGTACATCGGCCAGAACCTGACGGTGCAGATCACGCATCTCGTCAGCGGAAACTCCTGTTGGGGCAATTTGGTGGTTTATGACAACCTGGCGCCGACCATAGATTGTGCCGCTGCCGATACGGTCTCCATCGCCTGCACGGAGCAGGTCGCCGATGTGTCGCCACCTCCGGCTTATGACAATTGCACGCCCGTTGATGTGCAACTCACGGAAGAGCTCATCATAGACGACGATCCCTGCGACGATGGCATCGCCCGCTACCGCCGCACCTGGATTGCCATAGACAGCTATGGCAATCAATCCGACCCCTGTGTCCAAATCATCGAGATTGTGCGTCCCGACGATGTGGATTTTCCCAATGACATCATTTGGTCCTGCGACCAGTATAACAGTTATCCCAACATCACCCATGCCGAGGCGCTGCATCCGGCCATTGCAGCTTTGCAAAACGGCATTGAGCCCATAGACGCTACGGGTCTTGGAACGCCCTCCGGCCTCGGCAATACGGGCTCCGGTTTGCCGGAAGGCATAGAAGGCACCTATTGCGCTTACAGCCATGCTTATAGCGATCAGGTGCTCCAGGGCTGCGGCAACTCCTTCACCATCGTCCGTACCTGGGCAGTGCTGGATTGGTGCACCGGCCAGCTCGTAACGAGCAATGCCGCCGGTGAAGACGATGAGCAAATCATTCAGGTGGTGGACATCACGCCGCCCGAAGTGCAAATTGCGCCCTTTAGCGTGAGCGCCAACATCTCGGGCTCGGGCAGCCAGGTCTGCACCTCAGAGGACTACCTCTTCCCGCCCACCGTTACGGACAACTGCAATGGCTGGACGGTGAGCATCTTTACCCCCGTCGGCGAAGCCATTTACCTGAACGGCAGCGATGGCAGCCAGGGCGGCCTGATACCGCCTCCGGGCCTGCCGCTGGGCGTACACATCATCACTTATGTGGCCGAAGACGACTGCGGCAACAGCACCACCGTAGAAGTGGAAGTCGAAGTCGTGGACGACATCAGCCCCGTTACCATCTGCGATGAGATTACGACCATCTCCCTGCCCTCCAATGGCCAGTCTCTGACGCCGGCAGATGTCTTCGACGATGGCAGCTTCGACAATTGCTGCTTAGACCAATTCCTCGTGAAGCGCAGCACCGATGCCTGCAACATCGCCGGCAATACGACCTTTGGCCCCTCCGTGATTTTCTGCTGCGAAGACATCGAGGCAAGTCCGGTAGAAGTAACCATGCGGGCCGTTGACTGCGCCGGAAACTACAACGACTGTACGGTCTTCGTCTATGTGGAAGACAATCTGGCGCCCCAACTGCTCTCCTGTCCTGCCGATCAGAACATCCTTTGCGATACCTATTTGGATGAGCTGGCGCCGGCCCTGGCGCAGGGCGATTACAGCGTGCTCGAGCCTTATGGCGAACCCCTCTTCCAGGACAATTGTGCGGTGGATACGACCTACAGCGTGAATGTCAACATCAACACCTGCAGCGAAGGCACCATCACCCGTACCTGGACGGCCACCGACCCCAGTGGAAACGGCCCTGTCAGTTGCACGCAGACCATCGTGGTAGAGCACCAGTCCGATTGGGTGATCTCCTTCCCTGCCGACATCACGGCCGAGTGTCAGAATGCCACACTGCCCGACTTTGGCGAGCCTAAGATTTACTCCGACAATTGTGAGCTGATAGGCCTCAGCCACAACGATGAGCTCTTTGAGGCCGTTCCCGATGCCTGCTACAAAATCCTGCGTACCTGGACGGCCATCAACTGGTGTTTGTACGATGAGTATGGCAGCAATGTGTATGCCGAGTACAGCGAAGCCCAAATCGGCCAGGACTTCGACGGCGATGGCGATATGGACGAGCACACCTTCAGGGATGGCGTCAATACCGCAGGCATGCCCGATGGCTACATCGTCTTCACCCAGGTCATCAAAGTCGTGGACGAGGAGGAGCCCCAGTTCGAATTGCAGGACATGGAGGTGTGCATAGACGGCAGCAACTGCTTCGCCGATCTGAGCCTGCCCCAGCCGGATATAAGCGATTGCAGCAGTTCGCTGAGCACGGAAATTACCACCGATTTGCCCAATCCGGTGGCCGGCGATCCGTACAGCTACACGGATGTACCTGAGGGCACTTATACCGCGACCTATGCCGTCAGTGATGATTGTGGAAATACTGCCTTTCGGCAAATGACCATCACGGTCGTGGACTGCAAAAAACCCACGCCCTACTGCGTGGACGGCCTGGTACTCGTCTTTGACCAAACGGGCCTGATCACCATCTGGGCTTCCGATTTTGACGCTGGCAGCTTTGACAATTGCGCGGGCGACTTGACTTTCTCCTTCTCTGCGGATACGGCTGACATCTCTCGCACCTACTACTGCGAGCTCGACCAGGGCATCCAACCCATTGAGCTTTGGGTGACGGATGCCGCCGGCAACCAGGATTTCTGCACTACTTTCGTGGACTTGCAGGACAACCTCGGCGTATGCGACGACCTGGTAGTCGTCAGCGGCCACATTTACACCGAAGAGAATGAAATGGTCGCTCAGGTGCGCGTGGAAGTAAACGGAGGCGACTACAGCGATTATACCGACAGCGATGGGCAGTATGCCTTCACGCAATTGCCCATAGGCGGAGATTACACGCTCACGCCCATGCACGACACCCTGCCCGTCAACGGAGTCAGCACCTTAGACATGCTCTACCTGCAACTGCACATCCTGCAGCTGCAACCGCTGAATTCGCCCTATAAACTGATCGCTGCCGATGTAAACAAGAATGGCGTTATCAGCACCCTGGACATGGTGTATATGCAAAAGCTCATCCTCGGCTTGCTGGAGGAATTCCCCAACAACACCTCCTGGCGTTTCGTGGATGCCGATTACGTCTTCCCCGATCCCGAAAACCCCTGGCTGGAGGTCTTCCCTGAGGTCTTGAACTACAACAA
Organism: Saprospiraceae bacterium; assembly: GCA_015494245.1. Classification (GTDB taxonomy): domain Bacteria; phylum Bacteroidota; class Bacteroidia; order Chitinophagales; family Saprospiraceae; genus WGBN01. The sequence goes on from WGBN01000309.1 coordinate 4,681, forward strand.
CCTGGATGTAGATGACCTGGCAGCCGATTTCATCGCCATCAAAGTGGGCGACCTCAACTCCTCGGCCAGCACCAATCTGGATGGCGGCGGAGAGGCAGAGTTGCGCTCCGGCGAAATCGCGCTCCTGGAAGCAGATGAGCAGTCTTTCCGTGCGGGTGAAGAAGTGCATTGCCTCTTGCGCCTGCCCGCATCCTCCTCTGATGAAGAAGCGCTAAAGGCCTTGCAATTCACTCTGGACTTTGACAGCGATATGCTGGCCTTTACCGGCCCGGCTCCGGAGGCCTGCCTCGGCTCCGACAACATAGGCGACCGCTTTGCCGAATCGGGCAAACTCACCTTTGCCTGGGCCGATGCTACGGGCTCTTGCAGCAGAGACAAGCCCCTGGCGGGCTTTACTTTCCGCGCCTTGCAGGACGGCAGGCTCAGCGAAGCGCTTCGCATAAGCAGCGAGCTCACACCGGCTCTGGCCTTTGGTCAGGGCGATGTGGCCATGCGTCCGCTTTTGCACTTCCGCACAGACGACAACTCGCCACAGCTCTTCGTCGGCCAGGTCTATCCCAATCCCCTGCGGGGAAGCGGTATTTTGCCCTATCACTTAGATCAGCCGGCTACTTTGACACTCAGCGTCTATGACCTCTCCGGCAAGCTGCTGATGCGCGAAGTGCGCGAGGCCGAAGCCGGCAGCGGTTTCTTCGAGCTGAAGGAATTGCCCGGAGCATCGGCAGGCGTCCTTCTGTATCGCGTGGAAAGCGCTTACGGGAATTTTGCGGGTAAGGTGGTGGTGGAGTGAGAAGAGATGCCGCCCGGAAAACCTCCGGGCGGTATTTTGTTGCACTACTCTTTGGCGACTACCAGTTTGAGCATTTTTCGCTGTTGGCCGGTGCGTATTTCGAGCAGATAAGTCCCGGCCGGCAGATGTTGGATGGACATGCTGTATGTTTCTTCGTGCAGCTCTTTTGCACTGTACAACAGATGCCCATAGGTGTCGTAAAGGCGAAGCGCATAAGGTGTGGATATTGCATTGTTTTGTCGTATCTGAATGAAATCAGTAGCGGGATTAGGGAATATTACCGGAGAGAGCAAATCTTCGGGCTGTGGCTCCGAATTGCCGGTTTCAAGGCCGGGAGGACAGTTTAAGATGTCTATGCAGCCATCTGTACCTACTTTGATGATAATGCCGTATTGATGCGGTATAGGTGTGTGGTAGTTTCCTGCGGCTATGATGCTGCCGCTTGGCAGTTCGCCTGCAGCTATGAGGTATTGTTGCGTAAAGTAAGGGGTATCGGGGAAGAGTAAATCTTTTCTCTGCCAGAGCGTATCGCCATCAGGGCTGAGGCGGCACATCCATGCATAGGACTGGTTGTCAGCGCTGCCGGGGGCAGGTTGAGAGATTTTTTCGTTGTTCTGGCCGAGTAAAAGCCAGTCTCCATTGGATAGAGGGATGAGGTTTATGGCAAAATCATCGAAGCTTTCTAATTGATCTAAGAATCGCTTTTCTTCTATTTCAAAATTGCTGTCTCTGATAATGAATTTGGGTTGGCGCTTTAGAGCATTGGTTTCATCATATTCTCCCTGGTTGGTACAATAGACCCAGCGGCCATTGCTGTCTTGCTGCAAGGCAGTAAAGCCTATTTCCCTGTCTAAGGAAGGTTGCGTGGACCAACTCCATAGCACATTGCCCAGGCTGTCAAGTGCAGAAATCGTATGACTGATCTTGGGTGGGTCGCTTAAAGTGTAATAGTTTGTTGAAGTGGCGAGAATGAATTCATTGTCGTTTTTCTTCCAAAAATTTCCGAGGTAGTCAAATTCGTTGGGGTTCCCATAAATGTGCTCCCACACATCTTCTCCGTTAAAGTTTATTTTTTTGACAAAGACATTAACATCTGAAAGAATGGGGCTGTACTGTATGGCTCCGCTTATTAAAAAGCCGTCATCTACTTCAACGACCCGCTGATAAGATTTTAAAGCAAACTGCCCGTTGTTTATTTCTTCTTTAATCCAAATGACATTGCCTTCTTGATCAAGCCTAAATAGCACTCCTGCTTTGGGTTCGTAAATGGTTCCTGCGAATACATACCCTGGCTGGTTAAGTGTTTTTTTTAAATCAGTGGGGGGGGCTATAAATGAGTAATTTCTACCTAAGCTATCTGCATAGGTGCTGTAGGAAAGAATGTTTCCAAAGGTGTCTATTTTGGTGAAGAAAAATTCTTGTTTGAGTTCTCCTGAGTATCTTACTCCGTAAGCAGCTATGGTGTCTTCAACAAGAATCATATTCAAAAAAAGGCTTGCAGGATAATTGGGGTCGCTAAAAGTGTATTCTTTAATGAAGCCATCCTGTGCCGGAAGCAGGTGAGTCGTGTAGATGAAAATGCCGATGAGGATGAGTCTTTGGGTTAAAAGAGAAAGTATTTGAGGTCTCATAGAGGTGGGCTTTTGAGCGAGATGTTGGATTGTTTCAGGTTGTTCCCCCTGGCCAAGTAAGAAACTGTGGCCAGGGGGATTGGTAGGGGGGGGCTTTACTTAGTTACCCTTAGAAGCTTACCGCTTTGTATCATTTTTCCGTTGGAAAATAAGCGGTAAAAGAAAATGTTGCCACTTGTTTTGGAATAGTACCAGGTGATAGAAGTGGCTCCATAGGGAATGCTCAGGTGTTCTACGGTATGGCCATTCAGGTCAGAGATGATCAAATACCTGTGGTCTTGTTCTTGAGCTGTTGGTTTTATGGAGAATGTTACCTGATCGTTAAAGGGCGTTGGGTAAACAGTCAGGATGTTGCCAATTTTTTCGGCCTCTTTTTTGATCTGTGTGTTAGAGTCGTTGCTCTCTATGGACTTTATAGGGCCATTGATGCCGGAGAGTGTATAAGAGATGGGATAGTGCCGGCCATATAAAGTCGAGATGGCTTTTGCCCATGCCGCAGTATGAATGCCCGTTTGCTCGTAATTAGATACCTGTGCCAGGCTTGCAGAATCTAATTGATAAATGGGCTTAGGGGCAAGTAATTCAGTAAGTTGTTGGTAGTAGAAAAGGTCATTGCTTTCTTCCGGAGAAAGGTTGAAGCTCAAAGGAATGCTCTCTAAAGTTTGCAGCGCGAGCGCTGAGTCTCCCCATGCCAGATATTGGTTGGATTTCCACCTCTCCGAGGAGGGGCTGTTTAGGTTTTCAATCCATGTCAAGAGGCTGTCCCGTTGGAATGCTGTGGTGTCGTATAGGATGTGTTGAGTAATGAGAAAAGCTCTTTCGTCCATAGCTTGCCGGTGCGCAGCCACTTCCTTTTGATGTTCTTGTGTGGGGTTGGCTTCGTATGCAGCTTTGGCTGCCAGATAATCGCCTTTCTCTGCGTAGTACTCCGCTTTTAGCAGAGCTATGTCTTCAGAGCTTTGACAGGGCGGTTCGCAAAGATAAGCCATGCAAGAGTTGGGATAACCTGAGGATGTGCCTATTCCACTATAATTCAAAGGTGTTTCGTTTGTCCCACCGGGATTGAAATAGTAGTTAATAGTTCCATCTCCGGAATTGATGAAGTCCGTGCCGGTATAGGCAAATTGGTTGCCTGCAGCAATAACATTTAAGGGGTCGTTAGGTATTTGCTCTCCTTGGATCATATGCACCCAGCCTGTGGCTACATCAAAATCGGCGCCATTCATTGCTGTGTTGAAATTGGCGTTGCAGAGATATTTGAGGCCTGAGGGAGGGTTGCCGATAGAGATGTTGGCTCCATTTTGGCCATTGGCCAGATTGCCGGTGAAGAGTCCGTCAAAGGTGTTTAGTCGGATTTTTTTGTTTACGTCACCTGTTTCGTTGCAAAAGATTCCAATGGTGGTGATTCCATTTCCATATCCATCAGGGTCTATAAATAGGTTGTTTTCACAAGTAAAGCCACTGATGTCGTATTCCATGGCGATGCCTGTTTGCACCGAAGACACAAAACTATTAGGAAGCATTCCGAAATTGAAGTTGTTTCCTTTAATGTAAAAGTCATTTACACTTTGTATTCTGACTCCGACAAAACAGTTCGTAAAATCCGATTGAGTTAGAATAAAAGGCCGGTTGTTGAGGATTTTTGAGGTGTATATACCGTACCC
>WGBN01000310.1 GCA_015494245.1 Saprospiraceae bacterium
CCCTTCATCCTGTAAGCCGGCAGGATAAATAAGCGAATCTCATTTATCGTGATAGAGAAAGTAAAAAACAGCGCAAGAAGAAACTGCTCAAAATACAAAGGCTCTTTTTTCATTACATTCACAAGCAGCTCCATCCCTGCAAGAAGGATGAGGATTGCGCGAAACAAATAGTCTATCCAAAGAGGGCCCTTTTCTCTATCAAAAAAAAGATGCCAAAGGAAGACGACAAAAAATAAAAATATAAATAAGTATTTAATCCACTTTTTCACAACGCAAAAATCAATGCCTCCCGATACTCGGGCAAAGCAAATGTCCAAAATAATAACTCAGCCCAACACTCACAAACACGTAATTGTCTTTGCTGTTGCTGTCGCCCCGCTGAAAACCTTCGCGGCCGAATTGCTCATCCACACCCGGAATATCTATGGAGGGGTCGGAGAGCGCTACGGCCACCTCGCCGCGCAATTTTTCCAAATCCGTGCGGTCGGGATAGACAGTGCTCACATCGTCTAAGTAGTCGGTAAAAGCATGGCGGCCTCCAATTTCTATCTCCAGGCCCCACACATAGTTCAAGCTGAATTTCATTCCCACGCCATACACCAAAGCCGGGCTGAGGGAGTAATACTCCTCTCCTTTGAACTGGCCTTCGGTGCCCAGAGGACGCAAGTCCACCCATTCGCCCTGATACTGCGCCTGGGGGTTATAGTAAAAAATAGAAAAGCCCCCCAGCACATAGGGCGTAAAGAACTCGTCTTTGCTCCCGTGGGTATAAGACAAAAAATTAAATTCCAGAGCCATCGTCAAATCGGCTATAGGCGAGCGGAAATGCAAATTTCTCGCTTGTTGATAGGGGTTGTCGGAATCGGAATCGTAAGCGCTCACTTCCGTAAAGCCGGCAGACAGGCGCCAGCAAACGCGCTCATTGAAATTATACCTCGTCGTCATACCAACGAGCGAACCCGGGCGCTTCAAAATAAACTCGGTATTCAGGTCTCCAAAATAATAGGCTACACCGCCCCAGCCACCCAATTCCCAACCGGGTTGGGCTTTTGCCAGGCTTTCGCCAAATGCCAAAATCAGAACTACAAAAAGGAACTTCAAAAAGGTCTGCATGGTTTTTTACAACTTTTTCTTCTTTACAAGAACGCAAGCCTCGCCCTGATATTCTGCCTGCAGAGACGCTTAATGCTCCATAGGCGGAAAGGCATAAACTCTTACCCTTGCCTCAGAGCGCACGTAATATCTGTTTCCCTGCCATTCAAACTGACGCATCGGAAAGGGGCTGCAAGGTACGGAAAGTGGCTGAATTTCTCCCGTTTCAGGGAAAAACAAGACGGCTTTGCCGCTGCCCGTCAAAAGCAGAAAAACATCTGCATCCAACATTTGCCAGGCTTGTACGTCCTCTAAGGGAATGAAGCGCAAAAAGCGGGCAAAAGCATCAAAAACCGCAAAGCCCTGTTCCGGTGCCCAAAGCAGCACGTAGTGCTCGCTCTCCCGCATAGATGAAAAGAACCACTCCCCGCTTTTTGGCAACCGCAACCTCAAAGGGTCGCTTTCCAAAAGCTTCTCTCCCCGCTCGGAGATTTTGTACAAAACCCCCTCAGAGGCCTCAAACACCCACAACTGATTGTCTCGGGCACGGCACACAGCCGTGCAATCCGGCAGGCCTTCATCGCGCAGAGAGAGCGCGCCCAAGTCGGCAAATTGCGGGTCTAAAACCACCAATTCAGAAAAATCGCGATAAAACAAAAGCGGTCGCAGAGGATTGGACACATCCATATCGCTGAGCATACCTCGCTCAAAATGGCTGTATCGCGCCTGCAAAGCGCCGACAGAATCATAGCGCAGCAACTCCCCCGAAGGCAGGGCCAAATAGCAGTTGAGCAGCACATCCGTAGCCATAAAATCAGCCTCCTTTTCTATGGTGAAAAGCTCGGGGCAGGTATCCCGCCGGAGCACTTCCCGTTCTGCTCCCTGCGCCACCTCTGCATGACGACCGAAAGTGCAAGACAGCACAGCACCGGCCAATCCTGCAAAAAACAGCAGGGCCATAGACGGCGGGCAGCAAGCCTCCACCATCCTATGCCAACGATCAGGGATAAACACGGCCTTCTTCGTTTTCAAAAAATTTCAGACGGAGATTTTCACCGTCAAAAACTGCATAAGAATTTGAATACAACCACTCACCCAGATTGATGTAGCGACGCCGGCCTTCGGCATCTAAGGGAAAATCTATGGGCAAATGCCGATGACCAAAGACAAAATAGTCGGCCGGAATTTCCTGCATTTTTTCGCGGATATAAGCGATGAGCCATTCCTGCTCTTCACCGAGAAACGACCGGTCGGCATCCCCATGCGATGCCCGGCTGTTGGCCGACCAATAACGCGCAAAAGGCAGGGCAAAATTGGGATGCAAACGGGCATACAACCACTGCGCCCAGGGATGGGCAAAAACCCGCTTGATAAACTTATAGCCATGGTCCCCCGGCCCCAGACCATCGCCA
>WGBN01000311.1 GCA_015494245.1 Saprospiraceae bacterium
TATCATGCCTATGGATATGGGCAGCAGAGCCGAAAAGGCAAAGAGCAATTCGTAGTAATAGGGCAAAAAGCCGAGGTTGGCCCAAAAAAGGGTGCCCTGAAGGAAGAGCAGAATCTCCGTAGAGACGAAAGCGATGACAAAAAGTTGAACGCCGTGGCGGGTGAGCGGATGCTCTGCGGGTATTATTTGGCGAAAGCCTGCATAGCTCAAGGTGAAAGAGGTGAGGACGCCCAATAAAATCAGGTGAATGAATCCTATGACGTAGTTGCGTACCGTGTAAGCGATGACGGCTACGTGAGGTATGACGACGACGGTTTGAATGAGGATTTTGAGGATGTAGGAGGCCAGCGCCACGGAGAACAACCTGCGGTTTTGTGGAGAGAGGCCTGCTTTGACTTGCGGAATGCCGGGGCGAAGGGCTTTGAGCAAAAAATACAGGGCTGCCAGTTGGAGCAACACGCCAAGACTGTTGATCCAGAAGATGAAGGAAACGGGAGTCGTCCAGGTAACAGCAAGGGCATAGGTTAGGAAGCAGGAGATGAGGAGAAATTGCCAGTATCTGCGGATGTCATTTGGCGAAAGCCGGATGTGCTGCATCTCTGCCATTTTGAAAAACAAGCCCGGAATGGCAAATAAAAACCAGCCATTGAACTGAAAGTGCAGGAAAAACTGAATGCTCATGTAGTAAATGGGGTGGCCGTGTAATTTCAGGATGTTGATTACCGGCAAGGCCCATAGCGCCAGGGTGGAAAAGAGGTAGAACAGGAGGGCGCTGCGTATGAAAAGGGTGGAGATGGAGGCCTGGTCGTCTGTTTGGCCTTTGGGTAAATCGCGCCAAAAATGCCAAACAAAGGCATACGACCAAAGCAGGAAAAGGGTCGAAAAACCGATGGAAAAGAGCCCGTAGTTTTGTAGCAAAAAGGCGATGAACATCCCCCAAAGCGAAAAGAGGGCGCCGTAAAAAATGCGTTTGTAGCTCTTTTTTTGGCGTTTGTCTTCGGGCAGGAAGGTGTTTTGCAGCAATAGGAACAGCCCGAGAAATCCCCACCCGAGAATGGCGAGATGCGAATGTGCATGCAGGAAGTTGGTGTATTCCAGCCAGGGCAATTCTGTAACAAAGGCCAGGCGCAGGATGGCTCCTACGGTAGCAATGAGTAAGAGGTTGAAAAGGGGCCATTTAAAATGCATGGCTCTTTTGCGTTTATTTTTTATGGGATGGGAAAAGGGGGCCATGGCGCCCCCTTTTTTGTGTCTGTACTATTCTTTAGAGTCATTGAAAAACATAAACTCGAGCACAGAGCGAGCCTCCTCATCGCTGAGGTTTTGATTGGGCATGCGCACCAGGCATTCCTTCAGCAGTTCCTGGGCTGCGGGGTCGTTGGCGAGCATGGCATCGGGATCGGTAATCATGTTCATAATCCAGACGGGGTCGCGCTGCTTGGTGATGCCTTTCCAGCCCGGGCCTACGACGCGTTGGTCGGTGAGTTTGTGGCAGGCAGAGCATTTGAGTTCGTAAATACTTTTGCCTTTTTCGATCATGGCTTCATCGAGGGGGTCGTTGAGTTGAACTTCCTTGATGCGGCCTATGTAGGCCTCCTGGGGCTTTTCATCTTCGACCATGCTTTGGGGCTCTTCAGAGGAGTCGCCATCGCCGGCGGTTTCATCTGCACCACCGCAACCATAGGTGAAGAGGGCTGCGAGAAAGAGAAAGAGAGTGATTTTTTTCATAACAAAAAAATTGTTTAGTGAATCAATGCACCTTTCGGTAAATAAGACTTTGCAAAAAACGAGAATTTGGAAAGGGTGAAATATGATAAAAATCATGTGTCCGGTTGATTAGTATCATGTTTTGGTGCTCCGCATGCCGCGAGTATTGTAGTGATTTTCGCGCAGTTGTTATTGCGAATTCAGTAAACCCTTACTTAAAAAGAAAGACACATGAAAAATCTCTTTTTCAAAGGCTTTTTGCTTCTGCCCCTGTTTGCAGTGGGGCTTTTTCTCACAGGCTGCGGAAACAGTCAAGGTGATCATTCCGGCAAGACGACCGGAGGCGCCCTGGCTTCCAATGTAGCCGAGCAGGTTTATGTTGCTCCGGGTGAGTACGACGAATTTTACGCCTTCCTTTCCGGTGGTTTCAGCGGGCAGGTTACTGTACACGGCTTGCCTTCCGGCCGTTTGTTTAAGACCATTCCGGTCTTCTCTGTAGATGCTGAGAAGGCCTATGGTTTTAACGAAGAGACCAAGCCCATGCTGATGACGTCTCATGGCTTCATCCCCTGGGATGACGCTCACCACCCCGAACTTTCACAGACGAATGGTGAAACGGATGGACGTTGGCTGTTTATCAATGCCAACAACACGCCTCGCATTGCACGCATTGACCTGAGCGAATTTGAGACTGTTGAGATCATTGAAATCCCGAACAGCGGCGGTAACCACAGTTCGCCTTTTACGACCATGAATACGGAGTATGTGGTGGCCGGCACGCGTTTTGGCGTTCCCTATCCTCAGCAGGATGTGGCCATCAATGAGTATGCCGATAAGTTTAAGGCCACGCTTTCCTTCATCAAGGTAGATCCCGAGACGGGAAAGATGAGCATTGCCTTCCAGGTCTTGCTGCCTGCTTTTGACTTTGACCTGGCCCACTCGGGCAAAGGCGCTTCTCACGGCTGGATGTTCTTCTCCAGCTACAACACCGAAGAAAAGCACACCTTGCTGGAGGTAGAAGCCTCGCAGAATGACAAGGACTACATCGCTGCCATCAACTGGAAGAAAGCCGAGGAGTATGTGAAGCAGGGCAAGTTCCACGAAGTATCTGCCCGTTATGCCCACAACTACTACGATACAGAGACGCAGCAGGCCAGCTCGGAAATGCTGGATAAAGTGAAAGTGCTCATTCCGGAAGAGTGCCCGGGTCTGGTGTATTTCCTCCCGACGCCGAAGTCTCCTCACGGTGTGGATGTTGACCCCACGGGCCAATACATCGTAGGTAATGGTAAGCTTTCTGCCAACCTGACGGTACACTCCTTCTCCAAGATGTTGAAGGCCATTGACAACAAGGCTTTTGAGACGACCATTGACGGCATTCCCGTCTTGAAGTTTGAAGAAGTCGTAGCCGGTACGGTTAAAGATGCAGGTTTGGGCCCCCTTCATACGGAGTTTGACGGCAAGGGATATGCCTATACCTCTTTCTTTATTTCTTCGGAAGTGGTGAAGTGGAAATTGGGTACCTGGGAAGTGGTAGATCGCGCTCCGACCTATTACTCCATCGGTCACCTGATGATTCCGGGTGGAGACAGCCACAAACCCCAGGGCAAGTATCTGGTGGCTATGAACAAGATTACGAAAGACCGCTATTTGCCCACGGGCCCCGAGCTTTGCCACAGCGCCCAGTTGTATGACATCTCCGGCGACAAGATGAAGTTGCTGCTGGATTTCCCAACCATGGGCGAACCTCACTATGCCCAGGGCATCTCTGCCGACCGCATCCTTCCGCGCCAGAAGAAGTTTTACAAGCTGGAAGAAAACAAGCACCCCTATCGCACGCTGGGCGAGAAAGAAGCTCGTGTGGAGCGAAAAGGCAAGGAAGTACATGTCTATATGACTACCATCCGGAGCCACTTTGCACCTGATAACATCGAAGGCATCAAGGTGGGCGATAAGGTTTACTTCCACGTGACGAACCTGGAGCAAGACTGGGATGTTCCTCACGGCTTCGCCGTTTTAGGAGCTCGCAACTCCGAATTGCTCGTCATGCCGGGTCAGACAGAGACTTTGGTTTGGGAGCCGAAGGCTGAAGGCGTTTATCCCTTCTACTGTACAGACTTCTGCTCTGCCCTTCACCAGGAGATGCAGGGATATGTACGGGTATCGGCCGCCAATGCCAATACGCCGCTCAAATGGAGCCTCGGCTCTAATGAAGAAGAGTAAAACCCAAAACCAACTCAGGGCATGAGGCCACCGATGGCCTCATGCCTCTCTCTAACCATTCGAAAAACAGCTTCAATGAAACGCTTGCCCCAAGTACTCATGGCGGCCAGCGGGCTTTTGCTCCTGACCTTGTTTGTATGGCCTATGTGGTCTATCACCTTGCTTGCACCACAGTACCCGCAAGGTGTAAAGATGTTTATCCACATCAATAAGATAGATGGGGATACGCCCAGTTCTTTGCAAAACATCAACATTCTGAACCACTATGTAGGTATGGAATTTATTAGGCCGGAATCTATTCCCGAGCTCACCTACTTCCCATACGTGGTTGTCGGAATGGCCGTTTTGGCTTTTGTTTTTGCCTTTGTTGGCAATAAAAAACTCTTTTTGCTTTGGGCTTTGTTGATGACTGCGCTGGCTGTAGCCGGCATTTACGACTTCTATTTGTGGGAGTATCACTATGGTCACAATTTGAATCCCCATGCGCCCATACAAATTCCGGGTGCATCCTATCAGCCGCCTTTGTTGGGTACGAAGGTCATTTTGAACTTTACGGCCATATCCCTGCCGGCTCTGGGAGGATATCTGGCCGGAGCGGCCATCTTTTTCAGCTATCTGGCCTGGTGGTTAAAGAAAAAAGTCGAAAGATGAAGGTGAAAAGTGCAATGGGATTTCTGATGGCGCTATGGGCCCTGCTGGGGCTGGGCGCCTGTGGCGGCCCTAAGGCTGAGCCCATTGATTATGGCGAAGACATGTGCGACTTCTGCCAGATGACGATTATGGATCGCCAACATGCGGCAGAGGCCGTTACGGAAAAAGGGCGGGTTTACAAGTTCGATGCCATTGAATGCATGGTGGATTACGTGCTGGAGCACGAAAGCGACACGCCCTTTGGCATCTTGTTGGTAGCTGATTACGCCCGGCCCGGTGAGATGATTGATGCGCAGACGGCCACTTACCTCATCAGCCCGAATTTGCCCAGTCCGATGGGCGCTTTTCTCTCCGGCTTTGGGAGCCGGGGCGAGGCTGAAAAAGTTCAGGCGGAAAAGGGCGGTGAATTGCTCGATTGGAAGGCGCTTAAAGGTAAGCGCAGCAAGCGCTGACAAAGACTCTATGTCGGCTGCATTTGCAAAGTACGCAGGCATCAGGCCCTATGTGGCAACGACAGCCTGGCTAAAAGCTTTTCGAAACTTAAAAAACCTCAACCATGAAATGGATAACCTCAATAGCAATGTTTCTTCTCTTTGGCAGTTTCTTTTTCCTGGGCAGTTGCCAGCAAAATCAGGAACAAAGCAGTGCTGCAGCAGATGACTCATCAACCGCTCAAAGTGTAGAGACCAAAGGCCAGTCGGCCGTGCAGGACCCCGATTCCAAACCCAACATTCTCCAAATCGCTCTGGGCTCCAAAGACCACACGACTCTGGTAACCGCCGTGCAGGCTGCCGAGCTTGAAGATGTATTGGTCAATGCAGGCCCTTTGACTGTTTTTGCTCCTACCAATGAGGCTTTCGCCAAATTGCCGGAAGGTACTTTGGAGACGCTGACCAAACCGGAAAACAAAGCCACCCTGGCCCGCATCATCAAATACCACGCCTCTCCGGGCAAGTACACTGTGGATATGTTGAAAGACGGCATGCGTCTCTTCCAGGCCAGCGGACACTACGTAAAAGTCGAGCGCAAAGACGATGGCGTCTATGTGGACGGCGCTAAAATACTCGGCTCCGTCGAAGCCTCCAACGGCATTGTCCATGTAGTGGATAAAGTGATGCTGCCGCCGGAAGAATAATTGCTTTTGTCGAGCGTAGAAAGCGGGAGCCCGGGAGCTCCTGCTTTCTCTTTCTTCGTATCTTGTGAGCCAAATGAAGCCCCTACACATAGCACTAAGCGCCCTTTTGCCTCTCTTTGCACTGTTTGCGAAAGCGAACGCCAAAACCATTGTGGTCTGTGCAGACTGCAATTATTGCATGCCGGGCGATGCCGTTGCCGTTGCCGAAGCGGGGGATACCATCCTTATCAAGCCCGGCACTTATTACGAGACCAACATCGAAGTTGACAAAGCGCTGACCATCATAGGCGAAAATTTTCCGGTCATAGACGGGCAGATGCTGGACCACATCATCACGGTTACAGCCGACAGCGTGAGCATCCAGGGGCTGCAAGTCCAAAATGTGGGGCTGAGTTTTATTGAAGACCGGGCTGCCATTCGCCTGAGCAAAGTCAGCCATTTCGAAATTGTCAACAACAAAATCTTCAATGCCTTTTTTGCCATCTATGCAGCAAACTCTTCCTATGGCATCATCAAAGGCAATGAAGTGCATGGCCAGGCAGTCGAAGAAATGACCTCCGGCAACGCCATCCATGCCTGGTATTGCACCCATCTCGATATCGAAGGCAATGAAGTGTATGGCCATCGCGACGGGATTTATCTGGAGTTTGTACACAAGAGCCGCATTTTCGGAAACAAAAGCCACAACAACCTGCGCTACGGGCTGCACTTCATGTTTTCCAATGACGACCAGTATTACGGCAATACCTTTCGCAACAACGGTGCCGGCGTGGCCGTGATGTTTTCCAAGCGCATTCTCATGCACGACAACCTCTTCATCAACAACTGGGGGCGCTCTTCCTACGGTTTGCTGCTGAAGGAGATCAACGATGCGGAGATTTTTCACAACATATTCGACACCAATACCCTCGGCATCTTTATCGAGGGCTCCAACCGCATCACCTATCGCGAAAATGACTTCCTGCGCAACGGTTGGGCCATCAAAATGCACGGCGGCTGTACGGACAACCATTTCAGCCAAAACAACTTCCTGCAAAATACCTTTGACATGGCTGCCGAAGCGCAGGGCGTGGACAATTCTTACGACGAAAACCACTGGTCGGAATACACGGGCTACGACCTCGACAAAGACGGCCTGGGCGATGTGCCTTTCAGGCCGGTGAAGTTGTTTTCTTACCTGGTCAATCAAACCCCTGAGTCCATTGTCTTGCTGCGCAGTCCTTTCGTGGGCCTGCTCAACTTTTCTGAAAAAGCCAGCCCGATATTCACCCCTACCAATCTGATGGACCACACGCCCCTTATGAAACCCTTTTCCTGGGACAAAAAAATCCAATAAACCCATGATCGAGATTGAGCAACTGTACAAGCGATTTGGCAAAAATGAGGTATTGAAGGATCTTTCTCTGGCCTTTCGGCAAAAAGGGATCATCTCGGCCATACTCGGCCCCAACGGCTCGGGTAAAACCACGCTCATCAAGAGCATCCTCGGCATGGTGCTGCCGACGCGGGGACGTATCCGCGCCTTTGGTGAAGACATTCGCGGGCGCTGGACGTATCGCGACAAAATCAGCTATCTGCCACAAATTGCCCGCTTTCCCGAAAACCTCAGGGCTACAGAGCTGTTTGATATGGTCAAAGACCTGCGTCAGCGAGATACCCGCGATAAGGCGCTGATTGAGCTCTTCGAACTGGAGGAACACCTGCAAAAACCACTGGCCTATCTCTCCGGCGGCACGCGCCAAAAGGTCAATCTCGTGCTGACTTTCATGTACGACAATCCCGTCTATATCCTCGACGAACCCACAGCGGGCTTGGACCCGCTTTCCATCATACGCCTCAAGCAACTGATTCACCATGAAAAGGAGTGTGGCAAAATCGTCTTGCTCACCACTCACATCATGAGTCTGGTGGAGGACATCGCCGACGAAGTGGTCTTCCTGCTCGACGGCCACATTCACTACCGCGGCAGCATTCCCCAGCTCAAGGCCGACTATCAGGCTTCCGATGTGGAGCAGGCCATCGCCCGCCTCCTCGCCGGAGAAGAATCTCCGGAAAAGGCTTTCACTTTAAATCCCTCTTGAGCAGATGAATAAGATCCTGAAATACAGCCTCTACGACCTGGTGCGCAGCCGGTGGATGTTTTTCTACTTCGGCTTCTTCCTACTCTTCACCCTGGGTCTCTTTTGGCTCAGCCCCGACATCTCCAAGGTAGCCATCAGCATGATGAACATCATTTTGATTCTCGTGCCGCTGATTGCGACCATGTTTGGCCTGATGTACTTTTACAATTCGCGGGAGTTTACGGAATTGCTGCTGGCGCAGCCGATTCCGCGGCAGCACATTTTCCTCGGGCAGTATCTCGGCGTGGCCGGCTCGCTTTCGCTCAGTTTTTTGCTGGGCATGGGCATTCCTTTTCTCTTCTATGGCCTGGCCACTTCTTCGGATGTGGGTCTCTTCCTCACGCTGCTCGTTTCGGGCGTTTTGCTGTCTTTTATCTTTTCGGGCATTTCCTTTTACATCGCTCTGAAGAACGACAACCGCATTCGCGGCTTCGGCCTCGCCATATTGGTCTGGCTGCTGCTGGCCGTAGCTTATGACGGCTTCCTACTCCTTGGCCTGGCGCATTTTAGCGACTATCCATTAGAGAAATACGCCCTGGGCGCATCGCTCTTCAATCCCATAGACCTCTCGCGCATCCTCATCCTCCTGAAACTCGACATCGCCGCCCTGATGGGCTTTACAGGCGCGGTATTCAAGAAATTTCTGGGCAGCAATCTGGGCATGATCGTCTCGCTCATCGTTTTGCTGTTTTGGGTGCTGCTCCCGCTATGGAGCATCCGCCGCGCCTCTTTGAGGAAGGATTTTTGATTGGAGTGTTTAGTGTTTAGTGTTGAGTGTTGAGCGTTTAGCGTTAAAGTACGTAGGGGCAGACCTATGTGTCTGCCCTGTTTAGCGTTAAGGTCGTAGTCCCCCAACGCGATGCGAAGCGAGCACAAAATCACATTAGAACGCAAAGCGTTCCACATTAGAACGCGAAGCGTTCCACATTAGACGCGAAGCGTCCACATTACCCCCAAAGGCCCTATCTTCCCCCCATGAAACTCCTCCTCCTCAGCCCGCATTTTTACCCTTCGAACGACCCCCGTTCGAACCGTTGGAGCGTTTTGGCTGCCGAGTGGGTGCGCATGGGGCATGAGGTACGCGTATTGACGGCGCGGTATGGCGACAGCCCTGTGCGGGAAACCTGGAAAGGGGTTCTCATTTGCCGAAAGGCGTATAAAAATGTGCAAGATGTGTTCGTGCGACCCGGGCAACGGGAGCGGGCTGTGGGGAGTGGTCATTTTCGCGTGTTTTACTATTTGAACAAATACCTTTGGCGGCCGCTGCATTGGCCCGACAGCTCGGTTTTGTGGTATCTGCCTGCGAGGCGGGAGGCTTTGAAGATGGCGGCTTCCTGGCGGCCTGATGCTTTGGTCTCGGTGGCCTTGCCGATGACGGCTCATGCCGTGGCTTTGGCGGTGAAAAAGGCTCATCCGGATTTGTTCTGGCTGGCTGATTGGGGAGACCCCTTCTCCCTGCAGCGGCTTTGCCCGCCTAACAATCGGCGCTTGTATGGAGCTTTGAATCGCCGTCTGGAGCGGGCTGTTTTCCGGCATGCCGATGCGCATGTCTTTACCACGGAGCCACATGGCA
>WGBN01000312.1 GCA_015494245.1 Saprospiraceae bacterium
CCCGATGACTTAGACCTGCTCGGCCCCGATCGCACCCTCTGCGAAGAGCCGCCTTACAGCCTTTCGGCAAATGCCGGGCGCCCCCTGCTCTCCTACCTCTGGAGCGATGGCAGCACGGCGCCGGAACTGGAGGTCAACAACTCGGGCACGTACAGCCTGGAGGCCTCTGACGGTTATTGCACCTTGCGCGATACGGTGGAGCTGACTTTCCTCCAGGATTTGCTCACCGAGGGCCCGCCACTCACTTTGCCGGCGGACACTACGGTTTGCGAACAACATCTGCCTTATGTTTTGGCGCCTTACAGTCCATACACGGAAATACCTCCGCAACAACTCTGGCAGGCGGGCAGCTATGCAGTGGAGGCGGAGGTCTTTGGCTGCCCCTTCCTCGAAAACTTTGAACTTAGTCTCAGCGATTGCCGCTCGCGCATCTACATGCCCACGGCCTTTTCTCCAAACGGAGACGGTCTCAACGATCAATTTTTGCCGCAAGGCAAAGACTACGAGGGCATAGAGTTGCAAGTCTATGACCGCTGGGGCGGCCTGCTGTACTCCACCCGCAAAGCGCCTTTCGCCTGGGATGGGGGCGATGCCTCTGCCGGCCTCTATACCTGGCTGTTCAGATATTTGAATACCTTGTCGGGGGAGGAAGAGGTGTTGAGTGGGGAGGTGAATTTGGTGAGGTGAAATTCGGTTGAATCGGGGAAATCGGTGAAAGTGGCGGAATCGGGGAAATTGGCGGAATCGGGGGCTGGTTTATCGTTTATCGTGTATCGTGTATCGTTGGTTTGTTGTTTAGTTGGGTTATTGAGGAGTGGCGGGGTTGTGATGTGACGAACGTGACGATCGTGACAATCGTAACGCGTGACAGACGTGAAGAACGTAACAGACGTGATAAATGTAAGCAGCTTAGTCCCACTAAAAAAATCTGTGTAATCCAAAAATCTGTGTAATCTGTGATTCTGCCGAAGAGCGTGATGGACGTGATGAACGTAACAAACGTGACGAACGTGACGCGTGACAGGCGTGACAATCGTAGCCCTATCATGCCCGAATACGGCCCCCTTAGCGCCTTAGCGTCTTAGCGAGAAATAAAAACGTGACGAACGTGACGCGTGACGGGCGTAGCAATCAGAGCTCAACCAAGCTGGAATAGGGACTCAAGGGCATAGCTGTAAATTCACCACGGAGTGCACGGGGTTCACGGAGAGGTCATTTCCCCCACGCGATGCGAAGCGAGCGTAAAATCACATTAGAGCCGCAAGGCTCCACATTAGAACGCGAAGCGTTCCACATTAGAACGCAAAGCGTTCCACATTTAATACAGCGCCATATCAAACCTCCACCGATACTCTTTCGTCAAGGGGTTGTCGTTGCCCCAGAGTCTGAAAAGGGCGATGGCTGCGCGGCGGGCCAGTTCATTGGCTTCTTTTTTGTCGCTTTCCACGGCGCTGATGAGGGCTTTGATGGCTGTTTCGCCATCTCCTTCTTTGAGGGCATCTTTGGCGATGAGCATGGCGGCGATGGCGGGAGTTCTTTCCGTGGGTTCGTATTCGACCAGTTCTAAGAGGGTGAGGATGTCCTGGGCTGTGTCGTATTCTTCATCGGAGGCCTGGATGTCTTCTGCCAGTTGGCGGGCGCGTTCGGGCTCGTCGAACAAGAGATGGCGGGCCAGGGCCAGGCGGGCCCTTTTGTCCTGCGGGTGAGATTTGACGAAAGTCTCTAACAAATCCCGGATATGCGGGTCGGGAAACCCGTTTTCCCGTTCGAGTATGCTTTGCAGGGCCTGCTTTTCTTCACTGGGGATGTTTTGGTCCAGCCACTTTTCGATCATGCCGCGGGGCAGGGCGCCGGCAAATTCCGCTACGGGCTTTCCGTCCACAAAGAGCTTGACGTTGGGGATGCTCCGGATGTGGTATTGGCGTGCGATATCCTGCTCTTCTTCAGTGTTGACCTTGACGAGTTCCCAACGGTCTTTTTGCTCGGCTGCGAGTTGCTCAATGACAGGGCCCAGTACGCGGCAGGGGCCACACCAGGGGGCCCAAAAGTCAACAACTACCGGTACCTCATAACTGCGTTCTATGACGTCTTCTTGAAAATTCATGGGGCGTTTTTTGTCCTGTTAAACAAAGGTTCTGTCTGAAGTTCCTTCACTACGGTATAGAACAGTTGAAGGCCGTGAAGGTTTTAATACTAAAGGGCCTCTGCTCCGCTTCCTGATAAAAATCAGGATTTGTATTGATACTTATCACTTGCTATGGCGGCGGAGGGGCTTACTTTTGAAGCACAGGAATCACATGAGAAAAGCAGAGGTGATTGTTGATACGCAAAAATCAGACTTATGAATACAAGTGCTCCCGTTTCGACGATTATGACGACCCAACTGCTGACGCTGCATCCCGATGATTCTTTTCAGGCAGTGAAGAAGTTGTTTGAGGAAAAGGATTTTCACCACCTGCCCGTGGTCGAACCCGGTGGCAGACTCGTGGGCATCATCAGCAAAGAAGACCTCTACAAAGTCGCTTATATCCTTACGCTGAATACCACCGGCCCCACTTACTCCCTCAAGCAAATGGAAAGCCTTACAGCCAAAGATATGATGACCAGGTACCCCATCTTTCTGGACCCGGATGACAGCATTGGCCTGGCAGCAGACATCTTTCTGGCCAATAAATTTCACGCCTTACCCATTGTGGAAGACGACACCCTCGTGGGCATTGTTACGACCCATGATTTGTTGCGCTATAGCTTTATGGATGTAGAGCATCCCAAGGCGGCAGAAGGGAAATGAATCCTTGTAAATAAAGACTACCATGGAAATAGACATGACCCGACCGGTACGCGACCTCATGGCCAAAGACCTGATCGTCCTGGGCCCCTACGAGCCCGTAAGCGCTGTGGCGGATGCCTTTAAGCGTCACGATATCCACCATCTTCCGGTAGTGGATGAAGAAGGCCGCTTGGAGGGCATGGTCAGCAAATCGGATTTTTTGAAAATTTCTCATGGATTTACGCTCTTTCATACCGACAACAGGGAGGAGTATGACAGGGCCTTGTATGAATCCTTACTTGTCAAAGACATCATGACGAGAAACCTCGCTGTCATAGCTCCCGAGGACAGCGTCCGCAAGGCTGCCGATATCTTTCGCGAGAACCTTTTCCATGCTCTGCCTGTTGTTAATGGTAGCGGTAAGCTCGTGGGAATTTTGACAACCTATGACCTTTTGACTTATGCTTACCGCTGATTTCTCGGAAATTCCGTAAAATGCGCCCGTTTTTACGGAATTTAAATTTTCTTTCATGACACAAGTACAGATCAAGTACAAGTTCCCCAACAAGAGGGAGCAGGCAGAGTTCTTTTCTACCCTTAAAGCGCGTATTGCCGATTATTTTGAAGCCAACAACACCACTCGTTATGGAGATTGGCGCATGGTTCTGAAAACCATCGCCATGCTGGCTATTTTTTTCGTGCCTTATGGCCTGATGGTATCGGGTGTTGTAAGCGCTACCTGGGGTATGTATCTGCTTTGGTTGGTGATGGGCTTCGGTATGGCCGGCATCGGCATGGGAGTGATGCACGATGCCAACCACGGCTCCTACTCCCGCAAAAAATGGGTGAATCGCATGCTGGGCAAGACCTCCAATCTGGTAGGTGCCCAAGCCAGCATGTGGAAGGTGCAGCACAACGTCTTGCACCACACCTACACCAACGTGCAAGGCGCCGATGACGACATCCGGCCGCCGGCAAAATTGCTGCGCTTTTCGCCTCATGCCAAGTATTATAAAATCCATCGCTTTCAGCATTTATACGCCTGGCTCTTTTATGGAGTATCAACGCTCGCATGGGTCATTTCTAAAGATTTTGTCAACCTCTTCAACTACAAAAAGCGGGGACTTATCAAGGGCAAAAAGCGTTTCCGCAAAGAGTTTATCAGTTTGTTGGGCTGGAAGGGCTTTTACTTTTTCTACATTTTGGTCTTGCCGATGTTGATTTTGCCGGTACCTCCCGCCTTTGTTGTGCTCGGCTTTATCAGCATGCACTTCATCACGGGCATCACTTTGAGCATTGTCTTTCAAACGGCCCATGTCGTGCCCCAGGCAGCGTTTCCCCTTCCCGATGAGCAGGGCAAAATGAAAGACCACTGGGCCATCCACCAACTGCTGACGACAGCCAACTTTAAGACCCGCCGCTGGGTCTCCTGGTATATCGGAGGTCTGGACTACCAGGTGGAGCACCACCTGTTTTCGCACATTTCCCACATCCACTACCGCAAGATATCGAAAATCGTTGCCAGGACGGCCAAAGAGTTCAATCTGCCCTATCATCGCCTGCCTTCATTCCGCTCTGCCATCAAGGCGCATTTCCAATTGCTGAAGGAGTTGGGTAAAGGGCCGCAGCCGGCTATGGGGTAGATAGAGCTTTCTTAAAAAAGTTGCCTTATACCCTGCGACTCCTTCGCATTTTTCTGGCCTTCCGCGCCCCCGGCCCCCTGCCTGCCTGCCGATGCCTCGGAGTTCGGCCCTGCTCACTTACCGGCAGCAGGCAGGCTAAAGGGGTGGCCCACCCGCGTTTTGCCACCCGCGCCCCCTGCCCTAAAGGGGCGGGCCACCCGCCTCCTTTGGAAAATGGAGCCCGGGGCGTGAGCCCCGGGTTGCATAGCGGCGTTTGCAAAAGCCCCGTAGGGGCGACATCTTGGTCGCCCGGGCGTAAGCCCGGGATTTACGAAGCAAAATTTTTGTCGCCGAGGGTTGCACTCCCCCCCAAAATATCCCGAATCGCATGCACGATATATTCCACATCTTCCATTTGCAGCTCGTAATAGAGCGGCAGGCGCAGCAGGCGCCGGCTTTCCCTTTCTGCAACGGGTAGTGGCGCGGCCTTGCGGCCATATCGTTTGCCGGCAGGTGAAAGGTGGAGGGGCTGGTAGTGGAAATAGGCTTCGATGCCCCGTTCGCTGAGTTGGCTGCTCAGTTTGAGGCGCTCTTCGGCCGTTCGGCAGCGGATGAAAAAGAGGTGTCCGTTGTGAGTTGCCTCCGGCAGGGGGTGGGGCAGTTGCAGCAGGCCGGCTTCTTCCAATGGTAGCAGGCCTTCGGCATAGGCTTCCCAAAGTTTTTGACGGTGTTTGTTGACCGTTTGCAGCGCCTGCAACTGGGTGTGCAGGAAGGCGGCGTTCAGCTCCGGCAGCAGATAAGCCGAGCCCGGGCTGGTCCATTCATAGGCCTGCACTTTGCCCGCGAGAAATTCGTGGCGGTTGGTGCCCTTGTTGCGCATGGGCAGGGCACGCTCCGTCATTTCGGCCCGGTTGATGAGCAGGGCGCCGCCTTCGCCGCAATGCACGTTTTTGGATTCGTGGAAGCTGAGGGCGGCGAGTTGCCCAAAGCTGCCGAGGGCTTGGCCGCGGTAAGTCGCTCCGATGGCCTGGGCAGCATCTTCAATGAGATAGATTTGATGCCTTTCGGCAAATGCTGTGAGCGCATCCATGTCGCAGGCCATGCCTCCGTAGTGGAGGGCCACCACGGCTTTGGTGCGCGGACTCATCGCCTGCTCCAAGAGCCTGGGGTTGATGTTCATGTCTTCGGGACGCACATCCACGAAGACGGGGGTGGCGCCTCGCATGGCGAAGGCATTGGCCGTAGAGGAAAAGGCATAAGCGGGCAGGATGACCTCATCGCCCGGGCCTGTCTCGCAGAGGAGGGCGGCCAGTTCCAGGGCATGGGTGCAGGAAGGCGTGAGCAAAGCCCCCCGGGTGTTGCAGATTTCTTTGAGCCGTTGTTCGCAGCCACGGGCGATGGGGCCGTTGCCCGCGAAAAATTGGTTCGACAGCGCCCGCTGCAGGCAATCCGCCTCCGTGCC
>WGBN01000313.1 GCA_015494245.1 Saprospiraceae bacterium
AAGCGGCTTTTTCCTGCTCTTCATTTGCACCCAATTCCAGGAGTATGTTGTTTAGATGCATGCGCATGTGCCCGTACTGAATACCCGTTGTAACGAGTGAACGCACGGCAGCAAAATTTTGAGCCAGGCCTACAGAAGCCACAATTTCCATGAGCTCTGTAGCAGACGGATTGCCCAGCATCTCCAAAGAGCGCTTTGCGAGGGGGTGCAATTTAGTAAGTCCGCCCACAGTGCCAAGGGCGAGAGGAATTTCCAGCTCAAAGGTAAACACTCCATCCTCAATAGAACAGGAACTCAGGCTGCGATATCTGCCATCGCGGGCAGCATAGGCATGACCACAGGCTTCTACAGCCCGAAAGTCATTGCCGGTAGCCAGCACTACGGCATCTATACCGTTAAAAATACCTTTGTTGTGCGTAGCTGCCCGATAGGGATCTATTTGAGCAATGCGTACAGCCGTGTGAAATTTTTCGGCCAAAGATTCTGCGGAAGCGCCATTTTTGAGTGGCCCCAATTTTTCAACGGGAGAGGAGACGCTGGCTCGCACCAGACAATCAGGCGTATAGTTGGAAAGGATGGCCATAATGATCTGCAAGTCGCGTTCTGCCCCCTTCAAGTCCGGATGGTTTTTGGCGAAAGCCTCCAGACCCTGCGCCATTTCTTCCAGCACGGTATTGATAAAATTGGCTCCCATGCTATCGCAGGTTTCAAACTGCACGCGCAGTTGACGGTAATGAGGCTCTTGCCCGGAAAAATCGAGCAACTTCATGCTCAACACTCCTCCACCACGAGATTGCATATTGGCTGTTATCTGCGAAGTGCGATCTAAAAGCTGAGCCTTTATTTCCGGAAACAATCTCTGCAATTTAGAAAAATCACCTCGCCAAAGGAAATGCACCTGGCCTTCTTTACGGGTAGAGAGCACTTCGGCCCGAAAGCCGCCTCTCGTCATCCAGTATTTGGCGGCAGCCGATGCAGCAGCGACTACCGAGCTTTCCTCTATGACCATAGGCACCGTATAGGGCTTGCCATTGATCAAAAAATTAGGTGCCACGCCAAAAGGCATGGGGAAATTGCTGAGGGTATTTTCGCTGAGTGAGTCCAGCACTTTTTGTTGCTGTTCATCCTGATGCCAATAGCTCTTCAGCTCCTTAAAGACCGCTTCCGGGTCCCGAAAAAAGTTCTCTGCCACCCAGCGCATTTTTCCCATTTTTGACAATTTGGAAAAACCGCTGATATGCTTTTTCTTTTGTTGGCTCATGGCTGCTTTACTTTCAACATGGCTTTCGCCAAATTCAATCCTCGCAATTGATTTTCGACATATCTTTCCAAAGCTTCATAAGACTCCATTGCCGGCTTCAGGAAAGCTGAAGCCTGTGCATAAACAGCAGGCAGAGGAGAACGCTCTAACAGGTAATATCCATGCAAAAAGTCCCGAACCCCTCCTGAAATAATCAAATGCCTGCAAACGGGCCTCACCTCAGGCCGGGCCAGCAAGTCACGCAGCCAGCTCAACATTTCTTCCGCTGTATGGCCGATATAAATAAACGGCTCAAAGCTTTCTCGCTCTCCGGCAGCCCGCAACATCTCTAACAACGCAAAATTGGTGCCGCCCGCCGCTCCAAAATCTATGGCAGCTAAGGGCAGTTCCAGCAAAGCCTTCAAACTTTCAGGCCCCAAGCCTTGCCCGACCTCTTTGACGATTAAAGGCTTTGGGAAGACCTCCAACAAAGCAGAAATAGACTCCAGGGGTGGACGCCGGAAACGATCTCCCTCGGGCTGCATCCACTCCTGCAGAGGGTTGATATGTACGATGAGCCCATCGGCCTGCAAGCGTTCGCAGACAAGCAGGAGTTTTTCAATCTCGTTTTTATCCAACAGCTCTTCCACCTGAGCTATTCCGAGATTGGCAAAGAAGGGGGCGTCCGGACCGATTATAGGGCGCAGGTTAAAATCATCCCAGTGCTCATTGCTGTCCAAAAGCGCACGGCAGGAGCCCAGGCCCATGCCTAGACCAAACTGCCGGCAGGCTTTCGCCAAATGGCGGTTGATGCGGCCGGCATGCTCCGCACCTCCCGTCATGCTGGAAATCCACAAAGGCGCTCTCATGCGCTTGCCTAGAAAATCAAAGGGCTGATCATAGATCTCCGGCTGCGGATGAGCCGCGAACAAGGGTTCAAAATAAAAGCGTTGGTCCAGGCCCTCGGCTCCTACGCGGGCCTTATAGGCCAATTCAATATGATCCTTTTTACGATTGCTCAACGAAAGAAGACTTTGTGTTTTTCATGTAAAGTACAAAGATAGGGTTCTTCTGCTTATTTTGTACAAGTAAAACAGAACGATTTGCTGCAAAAAACAGTTTGTATTATAGCTTGTATGGCCCGCCATACAGCTCAAAACACCGAAATACATTTGAAAACAGCGCCCATGAAACTGATTAAAAAAATCCTTCCTTCTTTACTCACTGCCTTGCTCGCCATTTTTCTGTACCGGACATTTATCGAAAAACGCCCCGACATTCCCTATCAAGCCAACGAACACAAGTCGGCTATTATGGAGCATACCAGGCGAGAAGAGTTGCCACCACTGCCCATCAGCCGCGAGCCCGAAGAAGATGCCAGAGCCTATCTCGGCGAAGGCAGTTTCCGTCTGGCTGCCTCCATCAGCCGCCCGGCTGTAGTGCATATCAAGACCTACCTGAATGCCGGCAACCTCAGTGGCTGGTTTCACAACAAACACAAAGAAGAAATCTCCTCCAAAGGCTCAGGTGTGTTGGTCTCTTCTGATGGCTACATCGCCACCAATTACCACGTAGTGGAAGGCGCCGACCGCTTAGAAGTAACCCTCAGCGACAAACGCACTTACGATGCCAATCTCGTGGGCTTCGACCAAACCACAGATCTGGCCCTTCTGAAAATCGAAGCCGACAGCCTGCCCTACCTGGAGTTCGCCAACTCGGACTCCCTGCAAGTGGGCGACTGGGTGCTGGCCGTAGGCAATCCCTTCAACCTGGCCTCTACCGTAACCCTCGGCATCGTCAGCGCCAAGGCCCGGAGCATAGATATCCTCGAGGGAAATTACAGCGTAGAATCCTTCATACAAACCGATGCAGCCGTAAACCCGGGCAACAGCGGAGGCGCCCTCGTCAATACTGCCGGACAACTCGTGGGCATCAATACAGCCATCCTCACCCGCTCGGGGCAATACGAGGGCTACTCCTTCGCCATCCCCTCCAACCTGGTGCGCAAAGTCATTTACGACCTGCGCGAATACGGCAAAGTACAACGCGGCATCCTCGGCGTCGCCATAGCCGAGATAGACCCCGAAACAGCTGAAGAACTCAATCTCCCCCAACTCAGCGGCGTGCTCATCACCTCCGTCAGCGAAGATGCCGCCGCCGCTGAAGCCGGTATCCGGGCACGGGATGTCATCATCTCCATAGACGGCAAAGCCGTCAACAGCATCCCCGAACTCCAGGAATTCATCGCCCGCCACCGCCCGGGCGATGAAATCGAAGTGGAGTACTACCGCAATGGCGAAAAACTCCGCGCTACCGTCGTGCTCAAAAACCGCTTCGGAGAAGAAGAACTCCAATCACCCCAATACATCCAGGCCGTACAGCGCAGCGGCCTGGAACTACGCGACCTCAAACAAAGCGAATTGCAAAAACTCAAAGTACGCGGCGCCTATGTAAGCTCCGTGCGACAAGACAGCCCCGCAGCAGCCGTCCATCTCGAGCCGGGCTATGTCATCACGCACGTCAACAAACAGAGAGTCTATTCCCCCGAAGACGTCGCCCGCATCTTCCGGGAAACAGAGGGCCATGTCGCCCTGCGCGGCTACTACGCCCGCGACGGGCATCCCGCACCGGAATATGTCTATACCTTTGACCTGGAAGAATAATTTTTCAAAAAATTTGGTGATTACCGATTTTGGCCCGCAGAAAGGCGTTGTGAGCCGTCTCTCGTGCACGAGACATGACATGCCTGTTGCAAACATTTTCCCTATCTTAGCCCCTCACAAAAACTTCTTCATGGCAAGCAAAAAAGAACTGGAACAAAACGCCAACCTCGATGCCTTCCAACTGAGCATCGCGCGCCTCAAACGCCAACTCGAAAAAATATGGCAGGGAGGCGGGCCCAAAAGAATCGAAAAGCTCCATGCCAAAGGCAAAATGACGGCCCGCGAACGCATTGACGCACTCATAGACAAAGACGCCCCCTTCTTCGAATTCGGCTCCTTTGCAGGCCATGAGATGTACGAAGAATACGGCGGCTGCCCCGCCGGCGGCGTCGTCACCGGTATAGGATACGTCAGCGGGAGGCAGTGTGTCGTCGTGGCCAACGACGCCACCGTCAAAGCAGGTGCCTGGTTTCCCATCACGGGAAAGAAAAACCTGCGCGCCCAGGAAATCGCCATGGAAAACCGCCTGCCCATCATCTACCTCGTGGACAGCGCAGGCGTCTTCCTGCCCATGCAAGACGAAATCTTCCCCGACAAAGAACACTTCGGGCGCATCTTCCGCAACAACGCCCGCATGTCTTCACTCGGCATCCCGCAAATCGCCGCCATCATGGGCAGTTGCGTGGCCGGCGGAGCCTACCTGCCCATCATGTCCGATGAAGCGCTGATCGTCGAAGGCACGGGCTCCATCTTTCTCGCCGGCCCCTACCTCGTGCGCGCAGCCATAGGCGAAGTCGTGGACAAGGAAACCCTCGGCGGCGCCACCACCACCAGCGAAATATCCGGCATCACCGACTACAAGTGCAAAGACGATGCCGACTGCCTGAAAACCATCCGCGACCTCATGTCGCGCCTCGCCAAGCCCGAAAGCGCAGGCTTCGACCGCATCCAACCCAAAGCCCCCAAACGCTCCAAAGAAGAGCTGCTCAAAGATTTCCCCGTAGAGCGCACCAAGCCCTTCGACATGCGCCAGGTACTCGAAGCCATCGTGGACGCACCCGGCCTCACCGAGTACAAAAA
>WGBN01000314.1 GCA_015494245.1 Saprospiraceae bacterium
GTCTGTTTTTGTCCATTCATCGCTGAATGCTATGGGTTCCCAAATTTTGATTTCTTTCATAGGTTAAGGCTCAAAGTCTGATGGAAAGCAAATGTACGAAATTTCTTTTTCTCTACCAAATTGAACTATGGATTCGCGCCTTCCCTCCAAGGAGCGCGTCTTAGGGGTGCTGATGGGCGAGAAGGTTAAAGCTTGTTTCTTTGGCCATCGCTACGATCTCTTCGGGCGCAGTGAAGACGAGACTGTGGACGATTTGGTGATGCCGGAGCAGTTCATGGGATATTGGTTTAGCTGGGGAGCATTTTATCCCGGACTTCCTTTGTATGATTGAGTGGGGGATGCACTCGCATTAGCGAGTGCATCCTTATCTTTGCTCCATGTTCTTTATCCTTTCAAAGGTTCTCTACTTTCTGCTTCCGCCACAAAACTGGATTGCTGCCGGTTTGCTGTTGGCTTTGTTTGCTCGTTCTCAGCGGTGGCGCAGGCGGGGTTTGTGGTTGGCGGGGCTGGTGTTTTTTGTTACGACCAGTCCTTTGTTGACGAATCTGATGTTGCGGGTCTGGGAAGTGCCGCCCGTGCCTGTGGAGGAGTTGCATGCTCCTTATGATGTGGCTGTGGTACTGGGGGGCTACAACAACGGCAGCAGTATGGCGCCGCCCGACCGTTTGCGTCTGAATGACAGTCCCAACCGGTTGGTGAATGCTTTGGAGTTGTTTCAGCAGGGTAAAGTCAGGCGTTTGTTGTTGAGTGGGGCGGGGGGCGTTTGGACCAACATGAAGGCCGAACCCACTCTGCAGGTGGCCTCCCTCGTAGAGCAGTTGGGTGTACCGGACAGCCTGTTGCTGGTAGAGGCCAAATCGCGAAACACCTACGAAAACATCGTCTATTCCAAACAGCTGATAGACAGCTTGTTTCCGCAAGGCGCTTCTGTGCTGCTGATTACCTCTTCCTACCACATGCGGCGATCAAGGGCCATTTGCCAAAAGCAGGGCTTGCGCTGTGATGTGTTTCCCACCGACATCAAGCGGGAAGAAATGCAGTGGTGGCGCCTCTCCTCCTGGCTGCTGCCCAAGAGCAGGGCTATGGCCGTTTGGGAGTATGTGATTAAGGAATGGGTGGGGATTGTGGTGTATAAGTTGAGAGGGTATGCATAGGGGCGTCGGCTTAGGTCCGGCTGTTTGTGACCAAAGTGGCGAGGGCTTGTCTTTTTATAAAATCCGGTCTCAATATGGATCAAGGCAATAAAACGGATGCCTCTGACTCTTCAGACAGGGAAGGCAGTAATTTGCAGAAATTGTCAGATGAAGATTTGGTGAAAGGCATTTTAGAGAGAGGGGACAATGCCTTGCGCGAAGAGCTTTATCATCGCTATGCGCCCTTTGTTTATCGAAGAAGCGTTGCAGTCATGAGGGATGTTGAGCTCGCTAAAGACATCACACACGACGTGATGATCAAGCTTTTTTTAAAGTTGAGCAGCTTTTCTTTTCGTTCGCCTTTCAGGCATTGGGCTCATCGCATCACTTATAACCACTGTCTGAACGTACTCAAGAAGAAACAAAAATGGCGGAAAAGTGATTTGTCTGATTTGGCATTGGTTGAGGATGAGGGGCAGGAAGCTATCAGGGAAAAGGAAATGCAAGAATTGAAACTTGAAAAATTAGAGCGGGCAATGGATTGCTTATCAGAATCTGAGCGCATGTTGCTGTGGATGCATTATCGGGATGGTTTTTCGCTGAAGGATATTGCTCAGACAGCAGGTTTAGGGCTTAGCGCTGTAAAAATGCGCTTAAAGCGCAGCCGTGAGAAACTGGCCCGTTTTTACGAAAAGGATTGTCATGAGCGATAAGCGTAAAGAAACGGCTTCTGCTTTTGAGCAGGCTTTAAAAAAGGCTCTCAGGGGGCGGGAAGAAAAAATGGATGCTTCTGTCCCTGATGAACTGAAAGATGAGGTCATGCAGGCCTTATCCTTTTTGGAATTTTTTGCAGATATGGCGGACTTGTTTGCAGTCAGGTTTTTTAGAGCAGAGTTGGATTTTTGGGACTCCTTAACGCTTAGTGAAGAGGAAGAGTAGCAGTTGTTTTTCTTGAGATGTGACCAAATGAGGTCTGAGGTGTCTTTGAAGCAGAAAGGGATTTTCGCTGCTTTGCGTGCAGGAA
>WGBN01000315.1 GCA_015494245.1 Saprospiraceae bacterium
AAACCCGTCGAAGAGGGTATTTATCCCGTCCTCGCCTTCAAGGAAAAACCCGATGCTGAAAAGGCAAAAACTTTCCTCGCTTCGGGCGATTATCTCTGGAATGCAGGCATCTTCCTCTGGCAGGCCGGAGTAGTTTTAGATGCCTTTCGGCAAAATGCACCCGAGATTTACGAGCTGTTGCAAGCGGGAGCAGAGGTGTACAACACCGGCGCCGAGGGTCCGTTTTTGCGAAAGCAATACCCTCAAACGCCTTCCATTTCCGTGGATTACGCCATCATGGAAAAGGCCTCCAACATCTATACCCTCCCCGCCGACATCGGCTGGTCGGACCTCGGCAGCTGGCGCGCGCTCTACGAGCTGCAGCCCAAAGACGAACAGGAAAATGTGCTCATCTCGGGCCGGCTAACCGCACAAAACGCCTCCCGCTGCCTGATCAAAGCCCCCGCCGACAAGCACATCGTCCTCCGCGACCTGCACGACTATATCGTTGTGGACACCGAAAAGGTACTGTTCATCTATCCCATGGAAAAAGAGCAGGAGGTTAAGCCGTTGAGCGATTGAATCAAAAAAAATCCTATTTTTGTTGCATAAGCCCTCATTCACGGGACGCGAGCATACATGGATGACCAATTTATATACGAGAGTCTTGCCGAAGCTGCCTTACAGCTCCAGGCCATCATTGATACGGCCATAGATGGCATCATCACCATAGATGAGCGCGGCATTATTGACATGATCAATCCGGCCGGGGCCAGGCTCTTTGGATATGAGCCCCCTGAACTGGTGGGCAAGAGCATCAACATGCTCATGCCCGAGCCTTATAGCGAACAGCACGACGAGTACATACAGCGCTATTTGAAAACGGGAGAAGCCAAAATCATCGGCATCGGCCGCGAAGCCCTCGGCAAAAAGAAGGACGGCACCCTCTTTTCCATACGTCTCGCCGTCAGCGAAGTGAGGCTGTCCAACCGCAGGATGTTTATCGGCATCGTACACGATTTGACGGAAGTCAAAGAAGCCAACAAACGCTTCCGCGAACTCAACGAAGAACTGGAAAACAAAGTCAAGGCCCGTACCGAAGAGCTGGCCAGAGTGGTCAATCAACTGCTCAACACAAACAAACAGCTAAAACACGAAGTCAGAGAGCGCGAAGCTGCCGAGCGGGCCCTGAAAAAGCAGGAAAAAAAGATTCGCAAAGCCTTAGAGCGCGAAAAAGAACTCAGCGAACTGAAATCGCGCTTCGTCTCCATGGCCTCGCATGAATTTCGAACGCCCTTGAGCACCATCTCTTCCTCGGCTTCGCTCATCGCCCGATATACGCGCGAAGACCAGCAGGACAAACGCCTCAAACACGTGCACCGCATCAAATCGGCTGTGGAAAACCTCACCAGCATCCTCAACGATTTTCTTTCCCTCAGCCGGCTCGAAGAGGGCAAAATAGAGACTACCCCCACGGAGTTTTCCATGGAAGACCTCTGCCATGAACTGGAGGGCGACGTACACGGCATGATGAAACCCGGCCAGCAATTGCTGGTGGAAAAAGAGGGCGATATACCTCCGGTCTTTCTCGACCGGCATCTGTTGAAAAACACCCTGCTCAATCTGCTCTCCAATGCGATTAAGTATTCGGAAGAAGGCAAGCGCATCTGGCTTAAAATCGGCCTGGAAGGCCAGCGTTTGCGCATCCTCGTGCGCGATGAGGGCATAGGCATTCCCAAGTCGGACCAGCAGCACCTCTTTATGCGCTTCTTCCGCGCCAAAAACGCCCTCAACATTCAGGGGACGGGGCTGGGACTCAACATCGTGCTCCGCTATCTCGAAATACTCGGTGGGGATATCCATTTTGAGAGCGAAGAGGGAAAAGGTACTACCTTTGTCGTGAAGCTGCCCCTGCGACAGGAACAGACAACACTCGCCCTTTCGCGGGAAAAAGATCAAACAAAACCTCAGTAGGACTTCTCTGCGGAGGTCCGAAAACACACCCACTCTATGAGCAAGACCATTCTCATCATCGAAGACAACCCGGAAGTACGGGAAAACCTGGCCGAGATTCTCGAGCTGTCCAATTACAACACCCTCATGGCTCAGGATGGCAAAGAGGGCGTCGAGCTGGCCCTCAAACACAAACCCGACCTCATCCTCTGCGATGTGATGATGCCGGAACTCGATGGCTTTGGCGTGCTGCACATCCTCAGCAAAAAACCGGCCACAGCCGATGTGCCCTTTATCTTCCTCACGGCCAAAGCCGAAAAGAGCGATATGCGCAAAGGCATGAATCTGGGCGCCGACGACTACATCACCAAGCCCTTCGACGATGTGGAACTGCTCGATGCCATAGAAGTGCGCCTGCAAAAAAGCGAACGCCTGCGCAAAAGCTTCGAAAAAAACTCAGAGGGCCTGACCTCTTTCATCAACGAAGCACGGGGCTATAAGGCGCTGCGCGAACTGTCAGAAGCGCATGACACAGTTGCCTATCACAAAAAAGACCTCATCTTTTCAGAGGGGGCTTATCCGCGTTACCTCTATTTTGTACGGAAAGGAAAAGTGAAGCTGTTCAAAACCAATGATTACGGCAAGGAGTTCATCCTTTCGATTTACAAGGAAGGAGAGTTCTTTGGACACATAGAACTGCTCAAGGAAGAACCCTATGCCGCTTCTGCCTCCGCCTTAGAGCCTACCGAGCTGACGCGCGTGCCCAAGGAAGATTTCTTCCGCCTCCTGTACAGCAACAAAGACGTATCCGCACAGCTCATCAAAATTCTGGCCGACAACGTCATTGAGCAGGAAGAACAGCTCATCCAACTGGCCTACAACTCCATTCGCAAACGCGTGGCAGAAGCCCTGCTGCTGCTCAAAGAGCGCTATGTCGGCGAGGAAGGCGGCGGCCCCATTTCCATCCTGCGCGACGACCTCGCCGGCCTGGTGGGTACAGCCAAAGAATCCGTTATCCGTACCCTCACGGATTTCCGGAAAGAAGGCCTGATAGATATAGACAAGGGGCGTATTACCATCCTGAATGAAGAGAAGCTAAGGAATATGCCTAATTAGGCCGGGGGCGGGGGCGGCCAGGAAAATGCAAAGGATTCACGAAGCCTTCCCTACAAAATACTCGCGACATCCGGGATAGCTCTTCAGGAAAAACTTCAGCCTCTTGCGGCTGGCGATGAAGGGCAGCTTGCGGCCAAATTCTCCGGGCGTAATCAGGTGGATGATGTAAACCGAGAAAAGTCCGAAATCGCGCTCCGCGATTTTTTCCACATTGCTCCAGGGATAGCGGCGATGCTTGAAGTAGTTGGTGGCATAGATGTATTCGTCATTCATCTCCACCCGCTTCAACTTGAGCAGGGTGAAATACAGCAAAACCAGGCCGCCGAGATAGAAGAGCAAGACGCCAATTTTAAAAAGAAAGGCCGGAATGTTGCCGAAATAGGCCTCCGGCCGCAGCATGACGGCCAATGTGAATAAGCCGAAAAAGACCATCCAAAAGGTTGACACCAACAGCCGAAGCAAGAGCGTAATGTTAGAGGATACGTGAATCATGTGTTTTCTTCTTCTTGAGCTTTCTTCTCTACGCGCTTTGCAATCAAAATGCTGATCTCATACAAGAGGTACAGCGGAATGCCGATCAGCATCTGCGTAACTACGTCCGGAGGCGTCATCACAGCAGCCAAAATCAAAATGACAATGATCGAATGCCTGCGATATTGGCGCATAAAAGCCGCCGTAACCAAGCCGATTTTTGCCAGAAAATACACCAGCACCGGCAGCTCGAAAATTAAACCCGCCGGCAGGGTAAACATGATCATGTAGTTGATGTAAGACGAAATGGTAGGTATGTTCTCTACCCCGGGTATGGTGTAGCCCATCAAAAAATTGATGGCAAAGGGCGCAATGATGAAGTAGCCAAACAATACTCCTGTCAAAAACAGCGCCGAGCACACAAAAACCACCCCCTTTAAACCCTTCTGCTCTTTGGGATACAGCCCCGGCCGGATGAACTGCCAAAACTGATACAGGATGTACGGCATAGCCAGTACCACCCCCATCACAAATGCCGCCTTGATCGAAATGATGAAAGACTCCCCAAAGCCTACCGCCTGACTGCTAAACTCCGGCGGCCCGAAACACATGCTCTCTGAAATGCGGCAAATAATCCGGTACGTGGGAAACCACTCATGCGTAGGCCCGAATATGATGTAATTGAAAAACCACTTGTGAACCAAAAAAAGCACGATGGTCATCGCCACAGCAGCCATCAATGAACGGATGATCCTCATGCGCAACTCCTCGAGATGATCCAAAAAACTCATCTCCTTGTTCGCATTTTGGGCCGGCGGCGCTCCCGTAGTTTTTCTGATTACTTTGGCCATGTAAGTCGTCCTTTAATGAAGAGGACGCAACAAGGCGTCCCTTTGTTTCTTCTCCCCCCATCATCTAAGATAAGACTGCGCAAAGCTACAAAGGTTTTCGCAGTAGCGCGAGCAGTAGTGCGGGCAGTAGCGCGGGCAGTAGCGCGGGCTTCAGCCCGCCCAAAAGCGC
>WGBN01000316.1 GCA_015494245.1 Saprospiraceae bacterium
ACGCGGGTTTTCGCGGATTTTTAAGCCAGTTCAACTTGACAATCTGTTTTCCAAAGGAGACAGGTAGCCAAAAAACTTAATGAACCATTGTATAGGGGTATTATGGTTTTTTGGTTGCCCTGAGCGGAATGAAAGGTTGGTATTCTGAGCGAGGGATGGCTTTGAGCATCTTTTGCATTTTTGGCCTTCCCGCGCCCCCGGCCTCTAAAGGGGTGTGCCTCCCGCAAAAATGCAATGGCGTTTTGATTCTTTTGCATTTCAAAAAAAATTGTATTTTGCGCAAGCAAAATCTATTCAAAAGAAAAACCACTTGGTATGAACGTTTTCGAGCAACGCCCCTGGCTGAAGAGCTACCCCAAAGGCATCCCGGCAAACATAGATGCTGATCAGTATGAGACCCTGGTAGATCTGTTTGAAGAAACTTTCGCCAAATACAAAAATCAGCCTGCCTTTTCCAACATGGGCAAGACCATCACTTTTGCCCAATTGGACAAAATGTCGCGGAATTTTGGCGCTTACCTGCATTCGCGGGGCCTGAATCCGGGCGACAAGATTGCCCTTATGATGCCCAACATGCTGCAATACCCCATTGCGCTTTTCGGTGCTTTGCGGGCGGGTTTGGTTGTGGTGAACACCAATCCGCTCTATACGCCGAGGGAGATGCATCATCAGTTTACGGACTCCGGTGCCAAGGCGATTATCATTGCCGAGAACTTTGCAGCCAATCTGGAAAAAATACTGCCCGATACTTCCATCAAAACCATCATCCTGACGAGCATAGGCGAAATGCTGGGGTTGAAAGGCGTGTTGGTCAATTTTGTGGTGCGTCGTATCAAGAAGATGGTGCCCAAATACAAGCTGCCGAATGTGGTGAGCTTTAAAGAGGCAATCAGCCAGGGCAAGAAGTTTGAGTTGCCTGAGTTTGAAGGCTGTGCAGAGGACACCATTTCTCTGCAATACACAGGAGGTACTACCGGCGTTGCCAAAGGAGCTATGCTGACCAACCGCAATTTGGTGGCCAATATGGCTCAAATCCGCGCCATTGTGCGGCCCTTTATCAAAGACGGCGAGGTGGCTTTGTCGCCCCTGCCGCTCTATCACATTTTTGCCTTTTCGGTCAACTGTCTGGCTCTGCTGAGTATGGGAGCCCACAATGTCCTCATCACCAATCCGCGGGATTTGAAGACGGTGATTGCTGCCTTTAAGGCCTATCCCATTTCCATGATGACGGGGGTGAATACGCTTTTCAACGCTTTGAACAATCATCCGGACTTTCCGAATCTGGACTTTTCCCATTTGAAAATCACCATTGGCGGAGGTACGGCTGTACAGCGTGCGGTAGCTGAAAAGTGGAAGCAGATTACCGGCTGCACCCTTTCAGAAGGCTATGGCATGACAGAAGCCTCTCCCGTAATTACCTGCAACCCGCTCGATGGTAGCGCCCGCCTCGGCTCCATAGGCCTGCCGGTGCCTTCTACCGATGTGCGCGTAGTGAACGAGGCCGGCGAAGTGGTGGGCCTGGACGAAGCCGGCGAGATCCAGTGTAAAGGCCCGCAGGTGATGAAAGGCTACTACAACCGCCCCGAAGCCACGGCCGAAACCATCAAAGACGGCTGGCTCTGTACCGGCGATATCGGCAAGATGGATAAAGAGGGCTTCTTCTACATCGTCGATCGCAAAAAGGACATGATCCTCGTCTCCGGCTTCAATGTTTATCCCAACGAAATTGAAGACGTACTGGCCATGCACCCCAAAGTGATGGAAAGCGCCGTCATCGGCGTGCCAGATGAAAAATCAGGCGAGGTCGTCAAAGCCTTTGTCGTCAAAAAAGACCAATCCCTCACCAAAGACGAACTCATCAACTTCGCCCGCGAGCATCTCACCGGCTATAAAATTCCAAAGCACGTAGAGTTCCTCAAAGAATTGCCCAAGTCAAATGTGGGCAAGATTTTGCGTCGCGTGTTGAGGGAGAGGGGGTAGGTGTTGTGCCGGCCAATTATGGGCCCGGGGCCGCATTGCGGTGAGTGCAAGGCATTGAGGACAAAGGCCTGCCATTTCAGTTATCTGTGCAGTGTGTACCTTTGCGGCGGTGAACTTATTGGAGAGCTTGTTGTCTGCC
>WGBN01000317.1 GCA_015494245.1 Saprospiraceae bacterium
ATGTACAGAACGCATACTTGTGGAGAGCTGCGCATGCAGCACGTTGGCACCACTGTAACGCTTAGCGGATGGGTGCAGAGCCGTCGGAATCTCGGCGGTGTAACCTTTATTGATTTGCGCGATCGCTACGGCATCACGCAGTTGTATTTTGACGAGGCTACCGATGCAGCTTTGCGCGAACGGGCCAGCAAACTGGGGCGTGAGTTTGTCGTGCGGGTGGAGGGCGAGGTGCGCGAACGTGCCAGCAAGAATCCGGACCGTCCGACCGGAGATGTGGAGGTCGTAGTGCAAAAGCTGGAGGTTCTGAACGAGTCGAAATTGCCGCCCTTTACCATTGAAGACGAGACCGATGGGGGGGATGAGCTGCGCATGAAATACCGCTATCTGGACATCCGGCGCAATCCGGTGAAGGAGAAGCTCATTTTTCGGAGTCAGGTGGCCATAGAGACGCGCAAGTATTTGGCGGAGCAGGGCTTTATTGAGGTGGAGACGCCTTTTCTTATCAAGAGCACGCCGGAGGGAGCGCGGGATTTTGTGGTGCCCAGCCGGATGCATCCCGGGCAGTTTTACGCTCTGCCGCAGTCGCCCCAGACCTTTAAGCAATTGCTGATGGTGGCGGGCATGGACAAGTACTTTCAGATTGTGAAGTGCTTCCGCGATGAAGACCTGCGGGCCGATCGTCAGCCGGAGTTTACGCAGATAGACTGCGAGATGAGCTTTGTTACGCAGGAAGAGATCCTCAACACTTTTGAGGGGCTGACGAAACATCTCTTTAAGAAGATTTTGCAAGTTGAGTTGCCCGATTTCCCGCGCATGACGTATGACGAGGCCATGCGGCGCTTTGGCTCCGACAAACCGGATTTGCGCTTTGGGATGGAGTTTACGGACTTGAATGAGTTGGTGAAAGACAGCGGCTTTGTCGTTTTTGATTCGGCGGAGTTGGTGGTGGGGATTTGTGTATCCGGTCAGGCGGCTTCTTTTTCCAATAAGGACATCAAAAAATTGACGGAGTGGTTGCAGCGCCCGCAGATTGGTGCGAAGGGCATGGTGCATGTGAAGTTCAATGAAGATGGCAGCGTGAAGTCGTCGGTGGGGAAGTTCTTCAGCGATGAGCAACTGAGGGCCTGGGGTGAGCGCTTTGGCGCCAAGCCCGGGGATATTCTCTTCATTTTGGCCGGTGAGGCCGAGAGCACCCGCAAGCAACTCAGCGAGTTGCGCCTGGAGATGGGGCGGCGCTTTGGCTTGATGAAGCAGGGAGATTTCAAGCCTCTGTGGGTAGTGGATTTTCCGCTGCTCGAGTGGGATGAGGAGAGCGGTCGTTTTCACGCCATGCATCACCCTTTTACTTCTCCGAAGCGGGAGGACATGCAGCGGATGTTAGACACCGACATGCACGCGGCTCGTCCGGAGGATTTTCTGGACCTGCGGGCCGATGCCTATGATTTGGTGATCAACGGGGCCGAGATTGGCGGGGGGTCTATTCGTATTCACGACCGCGCTTTGCAGGAGAAAAATTTCCAGTTGCTGGGCTTCAGCGACGAGGAGGCCCGCGAGCAGTTTGGTTTTCTCATGGGCGCCTTTGAATACGGTGCTCCGCCGCATGGAGGTATTGCCTTTGGCTTTGACCGCCTGTGTGCGGTGATGCAGGGGCAGCAGAGCATACGCGATTTCATCGCATTCCCGAAGAACAATCAGGGGCGCGATGTGATGATTGACGCTCCGGCGCCTGTCAGTGCGGAGCAGTTGGAAGAGTTGCACATTGCCATTGTAAAGGGCGCCGGTGAAGAGGCTTAGAGCAACTTTTTAAGCAACCGGAGCGTTATGGCAAGGTATTATTTGATGGTCTCAAGCGGCCATACCACTTAACAAATACTATTGAATGAAAACGATTAAGATTCTTTCTTTTCTGCTGTTCCTTCTGGGCAGCGTGAACATGGCTGTAGCTCAGAAGATGGGCTACACAAATTCAGCAGCTATTTTGGTAGAGATGCCGGACGTAAAACGGGCCGATTCGGAACTGCAGGCGCTGCAAACGCAACTGGAAAACGAAGGCAAAAAAAAGGCAGATGCTTTTCAGGCTGCTTATGAGAAGTACGTGCAGGATGCACAAGCCGGTTTGCTGAGTGCCGTGGAAGACCAAAAGCGCCAACAGCAACTCCAACAAATGCAGCAGGAGCTTCAAGCCTTTGAGCAACAGGCCTATGAAAAACTCGCAAAGAAGCGAGAAGAACTGTACGCCCCCATACTCGACAAGCTCCAAAAAGCCATTGATGCGGTAGGTAAAGAAAATGGCTATGCCTTTATCTTTGATGTGAGTACGCTCAATTTCATCCTCTTTGCCGAGGAGGCGGATGATGTTACGGCCCTTGTTAAGGGGAAGTTGGGGATGTGAGGCGGTTGTCGGTTGGTGAAATCGGTGAAAGCGGTGAAATCGGTTGAATCGGTGAAATCGGTGAAAGCGGTGAAATCGGTTGAATCGGTGAAATCGGTGAAAGCGGTGTAATTGGTGAGTTGTCGGTTGGAGGGGTGGTTTATTGTTTATCGTGTATCGTGTATCGTTGGTTTGAGGTTTAGTGGAGTATTGAGGCATAGTAGGGTGATGAGCGTGACGCGTGACGGACGTTGAATCGTAGGGGCGTACTATGGCTTTGAAAGATTTTTCAAGGTATCTATCAGGACGTCTGCTTCAACCCAGGGGTTTTGTTTACATTTGTGTATGAGAGCAGAATCGTGGTTTCTTTGAACTTCTTTTCTCAACCAGGCTGAATTGGCCATGGCATCTTTCAAGTAAGGGTATAGCCTGTTGAAGTCTTTTGCCTCTGCACCTTTACTTTTTGTATAATCGGGGTAATGTTTTTTTAATTCTTTAATCAGTTCACTGTTTTTTTGAAAGGCTCTACAGGTTTTTTGAAAATGTAAAAGGTACCAGTATTCAAAAGCTATACTTGAAAAGCAAACTTTGATTTTGTTCTCTTTAGCAAGTTTGCATGCTTTTATTACCTCTTTGTGGCGCAGGTCATGATCAAAAAGTACCCATACCTGATCAAAAGGATTTTCTGCGTTTATTTTTTCTTTTTGTTTTGAAATGGCTTCTTTTACGACTTCAATGGGTGTTGCTCTTTTTGCCTTTTCGATATAGGTGGCAACTAAGTGAAATTCGTCTTTGAAGCCGAGAAAGTAATTTCTCTCTGTATGCCCTTCGCAGAGTATTAAAATGTGAGGCTTTAGTCTTTTGCGTTTTTTTCTTCTTTGAGGCTTCATTTTGAAATTTTGAGGCAATTTGAGATGTGCAGGAGCCTGGTTTTTATCTTATTATTTCACATGTCTCTTTTTAGTATGGGTTCTAAAAAGCTTATATTTGGTATAGCTCCGAAACGTCCGGACATATACCATTTGTCGTAGGGGATGCCTTTTCTGATACCTTGTATGTCGGAGAGAGCATAAAGCTCGGAGATGTTTTTTCGTTTTTCGGTGAGCCAGATTTGGTCCCTGCGCAGTTTGTAGTCTCGGGATAAAAAATTGGTATTGTGTGTGGCAATGATAAGTTGTGCGTTGTGAGGGTTTGTTGTGGGGTTGTTGAATAGTTCCATAAAATATTGAGTTATTCGCGGGTGTAAGCTGCGCTCAAATTCATCAATGATGAGTGTTCGTCCTTTTTGCAGCGCGCGTAATAAAATGCCTATAAGTACAAATAGTCGCTGAGTGCCCAATGACTCTTCTTCCAGTGTTAGTTCAGCATTATTTTGGGTGTTGGTTTTGCTATCAAGCATTTTGTGGATGGTGAAAACCTGTAAGCTGCCATCCGGATTGCGTTGAAGTCGAAAGTCTTTAATGCCGGTATCTAAGCCGGTGAGCAGCGCTTTAAATTTTTCATTAAATGCAGGGGATTCTTTGCTTTCGAGTAATTCAAAGATGCGCTTAAAATAGTTTTTTTCTATGGCAGAAAGGGGCAGCATGGGAATCAACAAATTGCGAAAGTAATTGAAGATTTCGGTCAATTGGGGCATGTTGTTTTGTGCTGCATTAGACAGGTAAAGTTGATTGGATGCTGTGAGTTCTTTTACGACAGCTTTTTTGCCTCGCAGGGAGTCTCCAAAGGTATAAGTATCTTTTGTTCTTTTGAAGAGCAGGGCTTTTCTGGCGTGAGGTTCAAAATAGAGCTCTTCTTTCAGGATGAACTTTTCTGACAAGGATAGGGTGTAGGAGTATGGGATATTGTTGAGCAGGAAATCTATTTCAAAGATGACGGGGGCTTCACGAGTTTCATTAGAGAATCTAAAGGGATCATAAGCAGGCGATAATTTATCTCCCGGATATAGCGCAGCGCCTTTCAGGATGAGGTTTCGGAAGTAGTAAAAAGCTTTAACGAGGTTGCTTTTACCGGCGGCATTCGCTCCATAAACTACTGCTGTTCGCAAAAGTGACAGGCGGTCGCTTATTTTCGCAATGTTTTCGGGAAATTCATTCTTCCCTTCATCAGGGAGCATGGAGAATTCCTGCAGGTCCTTAAAGGAGCGATAATTCCGGAGTTTAAAGCTTAGAAGCATGGTTTAAGTCGGCCTTTTTGCGTATTTTTCGCAAATTTAGGTCTTAAATCGGATTTGTGCAAGTTTTTACGGTTTTTTTTACAAATTTCCTACCCCTTCTTCATCCATTCAGATACGTCTTTTTTGCTTAGGAGGCCTAAGAGGGTATTACCTTGGAAGACGGGCAGGGATTCGCTGCGGGTGCGGTGGAGTTTTTGGAGGGCGGTGAGGAGGTTGTCTTCCGGGAGGAGGCGGCCGGGCCAGGGGATGAGGTAGTTGTTCAGGGGGGCGTTTTGGGCTTCGGCTTCTTTGGGGATGTGTTGCCATTTGACTTGGCCTATGGCGAGGCCTTCGTCATTGAGGACGGGGAGGCTGTCGGTTTGTGTTTGGCGGAGCAGGGCGCGGGCTTCGGCCAGGGTGTTGTTTACCGAAAGGTGAAAAAGAGAAGGCCTCATGAGGTTGCCGGCGGTTTGGCTTTGGAGGCGCTCGTATTCATAGAGGTTGCGGTATTCTTTGGCGGCGGTGATGATGACGAAAGTGCCGATGAAGATGAGGCCCCAGTGACCGATTTTGGTTCCTATGAGGATGAAGCTCAGGCCGGCCAGTTGCCCGATGCGGGAGGCTATGCGGGTGGCGCGCAGGCGCGTCATGCGGAGGTTGAGCAGGGCGCGGAGGATGCGTCCGCCATCCATGGGGAAGGCGGGGAGCAGGTTGAAGAGGGCGAGCACGGCATTTAAGAGGAGCAGGGCGGGGAGCCAGTAGCGCAATACGGCGGAGAGGCGGTTTTCCACTTCGGGGGCGCTGCGGAAAAAGGAGCCGGTGATGATGTGAAACTCGGGCGCGAAGAAATACCAGACCGGCAGCGCGAGTAGAGCTACGATGACGACATTGACCAGCGGGCCGGCTATGGCGATGGCCAGCTCGTGAACGGGCTTGGAGGGGATGCCCTGCAGGCGCGCAATGCCTCCGATGGGCGTGAGCAGAATGTCTTGCGTACCTATGCCGTAGTGGCGGGCCGTGAGCGCATGGCCGTATTCGTGCATGACGACGCAGGCAAAGAGCGAGCCGATGAAAAGGGCGTTCCAGAGCAATAGTATGCCGGAAAAGCCTTCTTCTGTTTTGCTCAAGGCAAAAACGGCCAGCAGCAAGAGACCAAAGGTCCAGTGCAGGCGCAAAGGGATGCCTTCAAAGCGCGCTATTTGCAGGGATGTTTTCATCTTAGAATATTCTGCCTGATAAGAAAACGGTTGAAGCCGGAGAGTGTTTTTGCAGATGTCCTGATTTTGTTTTACCTTTGAGGAAAAACAAAAGTATGAAATTCCGTTTGTTCTTTATCGGGCTGTCCTTTTTTAGCTTTGTTTTGCTCCAGGCTCAAAGCCATCCCAAGGACGAGTGGGGGAAGGTCTCCCCCGAAGAATTGAAAATGACCGTCTATGAACCCGACACTTCTGCCGGAGCCGTGGTGCTGTTGGATAAGGGGGAGATTGTCATAGATCTTGAGTGGAAATATCCGGAA
The DNA here is from genome assembly GCA_015494245.1 of Saprospiraceae bacterium. Classification (GTDB taxonomy): domain Bacteria; phylum Bacteroidota; class Bacteroidia; order Chitinophagales; family Saprospiraceae; genus WGBN01. The sequence continues at coordinate 6,043 of WGBN01000317.1, forward strand.
GTGGTCTTTAGACACTACAGGCGCATTAAAATATTAAAACCTTCGGGCTTTAAGTGGGGTAATGTGTCTATTCCATACCGCAAGAGCTGGCGATGGGATGAAAATCTGACGGGCTTAAAGGCTCAGGTCATCACGCCTTCGGGGAAGATTATCCCTGTGCCGAAATCTGCCATTTTCACCAATGAGATTACAGGGTATATCCATGAAAAAAAAATTGCCTTTCCCAATGTGGATGAAGGCGTTGTCCTGGAGTATTACTATACTGTACGCTCAAAGAGTTTTAGAAATTTGCATGAATGGTATTTTCAGGATTATATTCCCGTGGTACATAGCGAACTTACTGTGGCTATACCCGAATATATGGAGTATCTGATGTTGTATCAGGGTGCTAAACCATTGAAGAAGCTAAAGTGGCAAGAAGAGAAAGAGATGTATTTCATAGAGGCTCAGGGCGAAGGGCCGGATTTAAAAATTGCCCGTTCTCTGGTTACGGCAGATTTTGGGATAAATAATTTTGCCTTTACGCTGAGAAATATCCCTGCTTTTCAACCTGATCCATCTCTTATTGCGACGGAGAGAGATTACATCGCCCATATGCGTTTTCAGTGGAGTGCTTTATACAATCCTATAACCGACAAGGTTTATCACATCATGAGCAGTTGGAAGGATTTGGGCAAACGTTTATATGGTTGGGAGGAATTCGGCAGAGATATTTTCCCGGGTTTTTATCCTGCGGAAATGGAAGTTGCTTTGCAGGGGCCATTGAGTAAGGCTCAGACAGAGCGGGATACTTTTGAGGCTGTATGGGAGTATTTGCAAAGGAACATTAATAAT
>WGBN01000318.1 GCA_015494245.1 Saprospiraceae bacterium
AGCGTCAGATGTGTATAAGAGACAGGCCCTGAGCAGAACACCTTTGCATTTTGCGGGCAGGCCGGTTCTCCCCATTTGGGGAGTTAGAGGGGCGGGGCAGGCCAGAAAATGCAAAGGATGCCCGAAGCTATCGCTCCACTCAGGACAACTTCTCAAATCGTTAATCGGCAGCAGGCTGGTTTCTTGTTCGATATTCGCTTAGAGTCTCCCTGGATTTAGAGCTTCTTCAACTACGACAGAAGCGGGTTGAAAGACCACGCCGCCAACCGCTGCCGCACGCGCACCGGTCGTCTCCGGCAGGAAATTGGGGACGCCTTCGAGGCGCAGCATGCCGGCCAGGGCCATGAGGATGGCCTCTTTGAAGTCAATGATGTCTGCCTCGGGCAGGTGCAGCGAAAAGTTGAGGGGAGCGATGGCTTCTTGCAGGCAGTCGCGCAGGAAGGCGTTGTGTGCCCCTCCGCCCGAGAGGAACAGCTTGCGGGCCTTACCGTCGCTGAGCTCGAAGGTTTGTTGCAGTTGCCCGGCCAGCAGGCGGGCGAGGAAGTGGTAGGCCGTGTGCAGGCGGTCTTCTACGGGGGCAGAAGCTTTGAGGAAGCGGGGCAGGGCCTGCTCTTGTACCCATTGATTGCTAAGGGATTTGGGAGCGGGGCGGCGGTAGTATTCCTCATTCAGGGCTTCCTGCAGCAGTTCTTCGAGCAGGCGGCCGCCTTTTCCGAGGGCGCCGTTGCGGTCAAAATCCAGGCCCTTTTCTGCTGCCAGGGCGTTGAATATCTGGTTGGCAGGCCCGATGTCGCAGGCCGACCAATGGCCATCGCGGCAGGTGGTGAGATTGGCAATGCCCCCGATGTTGAGCCAGGCGTCGAAGCCCCTGAAGAGCAGTTTGTCGGCCAGAGGCGACATGGGAGCGCCCTCTCCGCCCAAGGCTATATCGGCCGTGCGGAAGTCGGCAATCACCGGGAGTTGCAGGCTGTCGGCCAGGGCGTGCCCATCGCCCAGTTGGAAGCTGAAGCCGTGTGCAGGCTCGTGCAGCAGGGTGTGCCCGTGCAGTGCTACGGCCTCGGGGAGCAGGCTCATGTCTTCGAGCAGCGGTTTGAGCAGCTCGCCCAGATAGCGCCCAAAGGCTGTGTGTGCTCTCAGCACTTCGGCCATAGGCGCATGCGAAAGGCTCTCAAGGCGCTCTATCCAGGCCTGCGAAAAAGGCAGGGTTTTGGCTTCCAGCAACTTCCAGTCGAAGACCTCCGCTTCTTCCGTGCCGTCTTCCATTTGGCGAAAGCCATAGGAAAACCTCAACAGGGCCACGTCCAGACCGTCCATAGAACTGCCCGACATCAGGCCGAGAAGTTGGTAGTTTTTTATCTGCATGTACGCGTAATTGGCAAACTGGTTACTTTTGCATGCACCGGCTGCGCAAAGGGCCGGCTTTTTTGCCAAACCACTCTGTCATCCGATATGTCTCGCGAAATTAAGAAACTTCCGGCATCTCTCCAAGGGCGCGTGCAACTTCCTGCTTCCAAGAGCCTGTGCAATCGAGCACTCATCATCGGCGCTTTGGGCGGAGGTATGCCCGAAAACCTCTCCGAAGCTCGCGACAGCCGCGATTTGCTGCGCCTTTTGCAGCGCTGGGAGGCGGGCGAGACCCATTATGACGCGGGTGCCGGCGGTACGACTTATCGCTTTATGCTGGCCTTCCTCGCCACGCGCCCGGGGCGGCAGTTTCTCACGGGTAGCGAGCGGATGTTGCAGCGTCCGATAGGGCCTTTAACAGATGCCTTACGGCAAATGGGTGCCGAGCTGGAATACGCCGGCCGGCAGGGATACCCGCCTCTGCACATCGGGCCGTTTGCAGAACGGACAGAGGATTTGGTCGTTCGCCTTTCGGCAAATGTGAGCAGTCAGTATCTCACAGCGCTCTTACTGGTGGCTCCTTCGCTGCCTGTAAGCCTGACGCTTTTGCCACAGGGGCGCCTCGTCTCGCGACCTTATGTGGAGATGACTGTTGGCCTCATGCGGCACTTTGGAGCCGAGGTGATAGAACTGCCCGAAGGCTGGGAAGTGCCCGCACACAGCACTTACCTCCGCCGTCCTTATCGCGTGGAGGCTGATTGGACGGCGGCTTCGTATTTTTATGCCCTGGCAGCCCTGTCTGAAGAAGCCGATTTGCTGCTGCCCGACCTGCACGAAAACAGCCTGCAAGGCGACAGCCTGCTCCCCGCCTGGATGCAGGCCTGGGGCGTGGAAAGCCGCTTCGAGCAGACCGGCCTGCGCATCTTGAAAAAGCGGGGCACAAAGCCGCAGCCCCCCGCCGAAATGGACTTCTTCCACCAACCCGACCTGGCCCAAACCTTCGCCGTCCTCGCTGCAGCCATGGGGCATCCGCTCCGCCTCACCGGCCTGCAAACCCTGCGCATCAAAGAAACCGACCGCCTTACTGCCCTCCAAAACGAACTGCAAAAAACCGGCGTGCAAGTACGCATAGGCGGAGGTGAACAGCCCTTCCTCGAAATCAAAGGCCGTGCCCGCCTGCACACGCCCCGGCCGGGCGAGTCGCATCAAACGCCCCTCTTCCAAACCTATGACGACCACCGCATGGCCATGGCCCTGAGCATCTTCGCCATGCAAGGCGACATCCGCCTGGAAAATCCGGAGGTGGTGGAGAAATCGTTCCCACGGTTTTTTGATAATTTGTTTAGTTGAGCGGGCTTCAGCCCGCTAAAAGTACCGCGTGCTTCAGCGCGCGTATTGTACGAAAGAAAGTACCGCGTGCTTCAGCGCGCGACATGAACGTACAGCGCGCAACATGCAGCCCAAAAATTCCCTACCTTTGCCTCATGCCCAAGCCATCCCCAGCAGCAACGGAGATTCAGCTTAGCATTGTGGTTGTGAGCTACAATGTGCGGTATTTTTTGGAACAGGCCCTGCAGGCTGTGCGCAGGGCGAGCAGGGGCATGAAGGTGGAGGTCTTTGTGGTGGACAACAACTCGGTGGACGGCACGGTGGCCATGGTGGAGCAGAAATTCCCCGAGGTGAAACTGATGGCCATGAATGAAAACCTCGGCTTTGCCAAAGCCAACAATGCGGCCATCAGGCGTTCGCGGGGGAAGTACGTTTTGCTGCTCAATCCCGATACCCTGATTTCGGAAGACAGCCTGGAAAAATGCTACCGCTTCATGGAGGAGCATCCCGAAGCCGGCGGCCTGGGCGTGCACATGATAGACGGCACGGGAGCCTTTTTGCCAGAGTCGAAGCGGGGTTTTCCTTCGCCCTTTGTGGCTTTTTGTAAGACTTTTGGCTTGTCTGCCTTGTTTCCGCGCTCGCGGATTTTTAACCGCTATCACCTCGGTTATTTGCCGGAGCATGAGAATCACGAGGTAGATGTCTTGTCGGGCGCATTTATGTGGCTGCGGCGGTCGGTGCTCGATGAAATTGGCTTGTTGGACGAGCGCTTTTTTATGTATGGCGAAGAC
>WGBN01000319.1 GCA_015494245.1 Saprospiraceae bacterium
ACTGGAGCAGTTCGGTCTTTGCCACCATTGTGGACCACCGCATGGACAACCTGCTCAAGCCCCTAGACCCCCGCATGATGAATGCCTGGGTGGACGCCCAAACTTTCACCTATGGAGCGCGCACGGAAACGCAGTGGAGCTTTGACAAAACCTACCTCTATGCCGGTGCAGACTTCAAGAGCGAGGAAGCCATCGGCGACCGCATGCGCGAATTTCTCATGGGCCCCATGGCCGGCCAAATCGCAACAGACGATGCCTGGCAACACGGCCGCATCACCCACACGGGGCTCTTTGCCGAGTGGCATTTGCCCGCTCCCCGGCGCGGAAAAGGCCAAACGATTTTCATCCTCTCCGGCAGGCTGGATTACAACTCCGCCACAGCCCTGGAGCCTTCTGAAAACTTCCTTGAGTTATATTCCAACACGAGTACTACGCAAATCAATCCGGGCTTCAGCGCCGGCTTCAACCACAGCCTGAACGAGCAAACCTCTCTGGCCGTTTGGCTGGGACGCGCCCAACGCAGCCCGGGCATCAGCGAGCGATTCATCCACTTTCTGGCCATTGGCAGCGACCCCTATGAAATGCTGGGCAACCCACAGCTCAAGCCCGAAAAAAACAATCAGGCAGATTTCCTGTTTCGCTGGCAAACTCAGCAACTGGCCTTCCGCTTCAACGCCTTTGGAAGCCTGATGCAAGACTACATTTCCTCTCAAATCCGGGACGACCTCAGCCCCGTACTGCCCAACAGCCCGGGCGTGCGACAGTACATCAACATAGACCGGGCGCTGATGGCCGGCTTTGAAGTGGGCTTTCGCCAAATGACACCCGCAGCAGGCCTGCAGCAGATGCTCAATATGAGCTACACCTATGGACAGAACCTCACGACTCAGGAAGCCCTTCCTGAAATTCCGCCTTTGGAGTTGCGCTACCGTCTGAACGGCAGCTACCTGCACGACCGGCTTCGGCCCGAGTTGAGCCTGCGGTATGCCCTCGCCCAAAAACGCATCGCGACCTCATATGGAGAAACTGCCACGCCGGCTTTTTACGTCATAGACCTGGCCGTAGCCTGGCAATCGGAAAAAACCGGCAGCCTGCGCCTCGGGGTAAACAACCTCTTGGACAGAGCTTATTACGAGCACCTCAACCGGTCTGTACGAGGGGCCGCACCACGCCCCATTTACAACCCGGGGCGAAGCTTTTTTGTCATGTACTCCATCCGGTTTTGAGGCGGGCAAAAGACCGGAAGCTGACCGCTTCCGGTCTTTTTTTGAGGCAAAAAAAATGCCCCGCAATCTAAAAGGACTGCGAGGCAAAAAAAGCTATGAAAACTATCTTAAGAACGCCTCTTTTTGGCGCGCTATTATGCAGTTTTGACACTACTTAAGTGGGAGGAGCTTACTTTTCGGGTTCGCGACCGCCTTTGAGGTGGTCTTGGTAGGCTTCCAGTTCTTCCCACTTGCCTGCATCGGCCAGAGCTGCCTGCTTAGACCAGGTAGCCGGATTGTGCATGCGGTAGCGGGGGCCGGCCTCATCCAGTATTTTTTGGATGTCTTCCACTTTGGCTTCCGCCAAATCCTTCCAGGTCTTGATGCCGGCTTCATGCAGCAGGCCTTCGATCTTGGGGCCGATACCCTCGACCATTTTGAGGTCGTCTATTTTGATCTTTTTGCCGGAAGGCAAAGTAACTTTTCCCGTTTTCGGCTTAGCAGCAGCTTCTTTCTTGGGAGCCTCCTTCTTCGGAGCTTCCTCTTTGACCGGAGCAGCTGCGGCTGCAGGCTCGGCTTTGGGGGCTGCCGGCTTGGGTTTGGGCGTTGATTTGGGCTTGGGAGCCGGGCTTTGCTCCAGGACTTCCTCAAAGCCAATCACGTGTACGAAAGTGCGATTGCGACGGCCTTTTTTGAAAGTTACCATGCCGTCAACGGCGGCGTGGAGGGTATAGTCCTTGCCCATATAGACATTGCGGCCCGGATGAAATTTGGTGCCGCGCTGACGGACGATGATGTTGCCGGCGCGGCAAGCCTGTCCGCCAAAGAGTTTGACGCCCAGCCGTTTACTGTTGCTGTCGCGTCCGTTATCGGTACTACCTACACCTTTTTTATGTGCCATGGTTGAATTTCTTTTTAGAGATGAAAAACTCAGGCCTTGATGCCTTCTACCTTGATTTTACTGAATTGCTGGCGATGGCCTTTCTTGACGCGATAACCTTTGCGACGCTTCTTTTTGAAGACGATAACCTTGTCGCCTTTCAGATGCTGGAGCACCGTGGCTTCCACCTGAGCGTTCAGCTTCGGCTTGCCGATTTGTACGGCGCCGTCTTTTTCGATGAGCAAGACCTCATCGAAGGTAACGCGCGCTCCTTCTTCGGCTTCTAACCGGTGGACGAAGAGCTCCTGCCCCTCCTCAACTTTGAACTGCTGACCGGCTATG
>WGBN01000320.1 GCA_015494245.1 Saprospiraceae bacterium
ATTATATACCTTGACGCTTACGGGAGCCAACGGCTGCCAAAGCACGGATAGCATAGAAGTACAGAGCGTGCAGAGCATTTCCAATGTCTCGGTGCTTGTACAGGATGTGAGTTCCTGTGGGGGGAGCGATGGTAGTATCTGGCTTTCGCCAAATGGCGGAGCGTCTCCATATCACTATTTCTGGTCAGGCCCTACGGGGACGGGAGACAGCTCAGGTGTAGCTGCCGATTTTTTTTTAGACAATTTGCCGCAGGGGACTTATTCCATTACCATCATGGATGCCTCTTCCGGTGGCTGTGATTTTGTTTTGCCGGTAACGCTGGTGGGTGGCCCGCAGGCCAATGTGGTCGTTCAATCCGTTCAGGATGTCTCCTGTTATGGGATGAGCGACGGCTGTATCAATTTGACAGCCCTTTCCGGCGATCCCTCTTATCTTTGGAGTACCGGCGATACGACTTCTTCGGTTTGCAATTTGTCAACCGGAGATTATGAGGTAACCATCACCGATGGCTCTTGTGCCTGGACGCTGGGACCTTTACATATAGGTGAGCCCGACAGCCTGGTGCTCAAGCCGGGGGCTGTTCAGGATGTATCCTGTTATGGCTATTCGGATGGTTCCGTTTTTGTTTTTGCCAGTGGAGGTACGCCGCCTTACGATTTTCAGTGGTCGAATGGAGCTTCCGGTGAACTGGCCGAAAACCTGAGTGCAGGCTTTTACGGCCTGACCTTGACGGACGCTCAGGGCTGCCAAAAAATATTGGATTCCATTGCGATTGCACAACCTGCACCTTTAGCTATTTCCGTACAACAGCAGAATCCGCTTTGCTTTGGCGAGCAGACGGGCAGCATTCAGTTGGCACCCTCGGGTGGAGAGACGCCCTATGCTTATCTCTGGTCCACCGGAGCGCAGACTCCTTTTCTTTTGCAAGTGCCGGCAGGCGCTTATTCTTGCACGATTACCGATGGCAAAGGGTGCCAACAAGACACGCTCATCGAATTGACTCAGCCCGATTCGCTCTATGCCATGCCTTTGCAACTGCAATCGCCCTCCTGTGCGGGCAGTGCAGACGGTCTGATTCAATTACAGGCTTCAGGCGGAACGGCGCCCGTGTTTTTTCAGTGGTCGAATGGAGCTTCCACGAGTCTTTTACAAAATTTGCCGGAAGGCGAATATGTTGTAACCTTAAGCGATGCTTTCGGCTGCCTTTCCGTACCGGACACTTTTGTGTTGGATGCGCCTCCGGGCATTCAGTGGCAGTCGCAGCTGACAGCGCCCTCCTGTCTCGGTTATGCGGATGGCGCTATTGAATTGCAAATCAGCCAGGGCACGGCGCCTTTCACTTTTCTCTGGAGTACAGGCGATACGGCGGCAGTGGTTTCCAATTTGCCGCAAGGCGAATATCAGGCCACCATCACCGATGCCATCGGCTGCATGGATACGGCCGTAGTGTTTTTGGAGGCCGACCAAGTCATGGCCTACACCTACAGCGCTTTTGCGCCCAACTGTCACGATGCCGAAAACGGCACCATTTTTCTGGCTGTAACAGGAGGCCAACAACCCTACGGCTACCTCTGGTCGAATGGAGCTACAGAGGGTAATTTGCAAAATGTTCCGGCAGGAGTTTATGCCTGTACCGTAGAAGACAATGCCGGGTGCCTTCTGTTTACGGATTCCATTTCTTTGGCTGATTTTCCCGCTATCGAAATAGATTTGTTGGCTGTGGACAGCATCAGTTGCTCCGGTGCTGCCGATGGAGGTTTGCAGGTGAGCGTTCAGGGAGGTGTGCCGCCTTATGTTTATACCTGGAGCAACGAGACGACGGAAGAGGATCTAAAGGGCGTGCCGGCAGGCATGTATCAATTGACGATTTTGGATTCCGTGCAGTGCGCTGTTTCCAGCGAAGTTTTTGTGCTGCCCGACCCGCCGCCATTACAGGCTGAAATTACCGTGTTTGAACAGCAGGGCGATTGCATCATCAACGATGCAGACAGCCTGGTTCTGGAAGTGCAGGGCGGAACGGGCCTCCTTCAGCCGGTTTGGAACAACGGTTATACAGGCTTTTCCATTTCGCCTGTGCCTCCCGATGATTACAGCGCTGTGGTTACCGATGCACATGGCTGCGTGGCTGAAACGGATGAAGTGAAGGTACCGGAGGCCCAGCCCGCTTTGAGCTTGGAAGCGCTTCCCATTCCCTTTGATACGGCGCTTTGCGGGGAGGTGCAGAGCTCGGGCAGTGTTCGCGTTCTGGTTTCCGGCGGCCATGCTCCCTGGCAATACCACTGGAGTTTTGGCGAAGTGGGTACAACTTCTGCAGATACCTTGCAGGCAGATAGTTTGCCGCAAGGCATTTATCAAATTACGCTCACCGACAACAACGGCTGTGTGGCTGTACTGGACTCTTTGCCCGTAATTTTGCCTCAGCCGCTTTTGCTGACACCTGATCAAAGTCTCATTCAACACATCGCTTGCAAAGGCGACAGTTCGGGTTCTTTGGGTGTGCAGATTACAGGAGGTTTGGCGCCTTACAGCATCTCCTGGACGGATACCCTCGGCATTTTATTTTCTACCGACCAGGCTCCACAAAACTTGCCTGCCGGAGTCTATATGGTAGAGGTTATGGATGCCCGGACTTGCACTGCACAAAACGGGCCTTATGTGTTGACAGAGCCTGCCGACAGCCTTCAGGTAACAGTTGTCAAGCAGGATAACTACTGCTTTGGAGATTCCCTGGCCTGGATAGCGCTTACCATTGATGGCGGCCTGCCGCCCTACGACCTGCTTTGGGATGACGGCTCCACTGAGGAAAATCGCGAAATGCTGCCTGCGGGCTGGTATGGTTTTGTGCTGGAAGACGCAGCAGGCTGCCTGATTGAAATGGACAGCATTGCCATTTTGCAACCGGATGCGCCGCTTTCCCTTTTGGACGTAGTGCTCGCGCCTGTGCTTTGCAGCGATTCGCAGGAGGGTGCTATTGACATTACTATTACAGGGGGTACGCCTCCTTATGATTTCATCTGGTCGAACGGTTCTTTTGAGGAAGACCCCTCGGGTTTGTCTGCCGGCATTTATACCTGTGTGGTGGCCGATTCGCTGAGTTGTGTGTTGGAGTTGCCTCCCATTGAGTTGTTGGCTCCGCCACCTTTAGACATAGACAGCCTCATCGTCGGTGCCCATCCCGATCAATCGGACGGGCAGATTTTTGTGCAGGCTTCGGGAGGTGTGCCGCCTTATGCCTACCACTGGTCCACCGGAGATACCACAGCGCTTTTGGAAATGCTTCCGGCGGGTTTTTACTGCCTGACTTTAACGGATGCGCATGACTGTACTTTGGAGCAAATTCTGGAAGTGCCTCTGCTGACATCAACGGCGGATGTGTCGGAGGATTTCTTTTTTGGGCTTTCGCCAAATCCCTCTGAGGGTGAGCTGCAGTTGCATTGGTCGGTTACCGGCCATTTAAGGGCTTTGCGTTGGCAATTATATGATTTGTCAGGGCGTTTGCTTTACGAGACGCCGCTTCCCGCAAAGGCGGGAATGCTCCGGCTCAATCTTTCTCAGCAAAAGGTGGAGAGCCTCTCAAAGGGCGCTTACCTGTGGCAGTTTGGCACGGAATCCGGTGAGGTTTTGGCGAGGGGGCTGTTGTTGTTGGAGTAGCTTACTTTGAACAATAGTTGATTCCGTGCCGTTTATCGTGATGAACGTGGCAGACATAACCAAAAAGTGCAGAGAGGGCGAGCTGTTGAATCGTTAGACTGCGTTTTTTAAGGAGTCTGCGACCTTGTGTGCGACAAATAAATTTTTAGCGAACTACAAACCATTTAAAACATTCCCATGAAGTTTTCAATTTTGCTTTTGTCACTTCTTTTCATTTTCTCCAATTGCAACGGCACGGATGATCCCAAGCCCCAGGGCAACGAGCAGGCCGTACCGGTTTACAACGAAGCTTATCAGGAGAACTACGAGGCCGACAAGATTGACGATATTTTGCAACAGGCAAGGGGCGCTTATGTGCTTGTGGACCCCTTTGAAGGCGATGTGGCTTCTTTTGTAGATGACATCAAAGCCGAGGGCAATGAGGTAGGCGGCTACATCAGCATCGGCACGGGAGAAGACTGGCGTGCCGATTTTGATCAGCTACAGCCTTATCTGGTGAGTACGCCCTGGGGCCAGTGGCCCGGCGAGTATTTCGTCAACGAAACCACCACAGGTATTTTGGATGTGATGAAGGCTCGCATAGACAGCCTGGCCGCCTGGGGCTGCGACTGGGTAGAGTTCGACAACATGGATTGGGCTTTTGATGACAATTTGCGTGCAACGTATGGCTTTCAGGCTACAGCCCAAGAGGCCATAGATTATTTCAATGCGCTCTGCGATTACGTCCACCAAAAAGGCATGAAGTGTATGGCCAAAAATACCGTAGAAGGAGCCTCCGGCTTCGACGGTGTCCTCTACGAGTCCTACAACAACGACAAAAACTGGTGGGATGAGGCCGGCGCCAAGAGCTTCCTCAGTGCCGGAAAACTGGTCATCGTCAACCACTACAACGAGAAAAATTGTGACAAGGTCTATCAAGACTACATAGACATCTACGGCCCGGGAATTTCCTATATTTGCGAAGACCGCAATTTGAAGCGGTATGTGCATTATAATGAGTAGGTTGTCGGTTGTCGGTTGTCGGTTGTCCGTTGTCCGTTGTCGGTTGTCGGTTGTCGGTTGTCCGTTGTCCGTTGTCGGTTGTCAGGCACGTTGGTTTATTGTTTATCGTGTATCGTTGTTTTGGGGCATGGTGGGGTAAAACATAACAAACGTAACGAACGTGACAAACGTAACACGTAACGGACGTAACAATTGTGCCCCGTAGGGGCAACCCCTATGTATCCGCCCCTATGTGTATCGTAGCAAACATTTTTTCCATTGTAG
>WGBN01000321.1 GCA_015494245.1 Saprospiraceae bacterium
TGTGTGGTGTTTAAAAACGCCAGGCCGTCGAAGAGGGATTATCGCCATTTTAATATTAAAACCGTAGAAGGGCCCAATGATTTTGCGAGTATGGAAGAAGTCGTATTCAGGCGCTATCGGGGGCTCATGGAACGCTCGGAGCCTTTGCCTCAACTGATTCTGATAGATGGTGGAAAGGGGCAGTTGAGCGCGGCGGTTAAAGCTTTGAAAAAGTTGGGTGTTCTGGAGCGCGTACAAGTGGCCGGCATTGCCAAGCGGTTGGAGGAGATTTATTTGCCGGGAGATTCCATACCTCTTTATCTGGATAAAAAGTCGGAGAGTCTGAAGTTGATTCAGCAATTGCGCAATGAGGCTCATCGCTTTGCCATTAGCTTTCATCGCGATCAGCGAAGCCGGCAGTTTACGCGCATGTCATTGACGGAGATTCCGGGTATAGGGGAGAAGACGGCACGGAAATTGCTGAAGCATTTTGGCTCGCTGAAGCGCCTGCGTTCGGCTTCGTCCGAAGAACTGCTGGCAGTTGCGGGCAAGGCTTTGGCAAAGAAACTGGAGGATTGGTTTGAGGAAGAATGATTTGGCGCAAAGGAATTGACGTTGGTCGAAAAAAATGAGCCCTTTGTGCAATTTGTTGTACTTTTAGCGCACTAAACCAAACAAGAAGCAAATGAACCAGAAGAAAAAGTTGATTTCATCCGGAGTTTTTCTCTTCGTGATTTTTATTGTCGTCATTATTTTGGCGAATTCTACCTTTTTGACCATTGATGCCGGTGAGCGCGGAGTGTTGTTCCGCCGCTTTGGAGGAGGTTTGGATAAGACGCATATCTATAAACCCGGTTTTCACATGGTGGCACCCTGGAATACCATGTTTATCTACGACATCCGCGAAAAACAAATTGAAGAGACCATGACGGTCTTGTCGAGCAATGGTCTGAACATCAAGCTGGACGTTACGGTGCGCGTGAATCCGATTTACAATAAAATCGGTGATTTGCACGAGAAATTTGGACCCAATTACATGCAGTCTCTGGTGCGGCCTGAAGTGCGCTCGGCTGTGCGGAGAATCATCGGGCGTTATAATCCGGAAGAGCTGTATTCAACCAAGCGCGATGAGGTGCAGAATTTCATTCAAGAAGATTTGAAGAAGGAACTGGCCGCTAACTTTGTCGATCTGCGTGCCACTTTGATTCGCGATATTGAGTTGCCGGAAAAAGTGAAGACTGCCATTGAAGAGAAAATTGAGGCCGAGCAACTGGCTTTGAAGTACGAGTACATCCTCGAGCAGGAGCGCAAGGAAGCCGAGCGGAAAATCATTGAAGCCAAGGCCAAAGCCGAGTCCAACCGCATCCTGAATGCCAGTCTCTCGCCCAACATCCTGCGGGATAAAGGCATAGAAGCGACCATCAAACTGGCGGAATCGCCCAATACGAAAGTGATTGTCGTTGGCAGTAGCGGCAGCGATGGCTTGCCACTGATATTGGGGGGGCAATAGGGGTGAAAAAGTTTTCAGATATCTTCTCCATTCCCAAGCCGCTTATCGGCATGATCCACTTGCGTGCTTTGCCGGGTACGCCGGCTTCTCGTCTGTCTGTCAATCAGATTGTTGATAAGGCTTTGGAGGAGGCGGCAATCTACTGTGAGGCCGGCATCCATGCGCTGATGCTGGAAAACATGCACGACCTGCCCTATCTGCGCAGGCAGGTGGGCCCTGAAATTGTGGCTGCCATGGCCGTTGCTGCCCGCGAGGTGAAACGCTTTTCGAATTTGCCTTGTGGCGTACAGGTACTGGCAGGGGCCAACAAACAGGCCCTTGCCGTAGCTCAGGCTGCCGGGCTGGATTTTATACGTGCAGAAGGCTTTGTCTTTTCACAGATCAGCGACGAAGGCATGATGCACAGCGATGCCGGAGAACTGTTGCGATATCGCAGGCAAATTGGTGCAGAACATATTGCCATTTGGGCCGACATCAAAAAGAAACACTCTTCCCATGCCATCACGGCCGATGTGAACATTGCCGAAATGGCCAAAGCCGCCGAATTTTTTCGGGCTGAGGGGCTCATCATTACCGGCCCCTCCACCGGCCTTTCGGCAAATGTAGAAGAACTCAAAGCCGTGCGGGCAGCTACTGGCCTGCCTTTGCTCGTCGGTTCGGGTATCACGGCAGAAAACATCAAAACGTACCTGCCTCTGGCGGATGGCTTCATCGTGGGTTCTTACTTTAAAGAAGGCGGGCACTGGGATGCCCCTTTGAGCAGGGAGCGGGTGAGGGAGTTGGTGGAGTTGGTGGAAGCGGGATAATCGGTTGTCTGTTGTCTGTTGTCTGTTGTCTGTTGTCTGTTGTCTGTTGTCTGTTGTCTGTTGTCTGTTGGCAAAGCTAAAGGA
>WGBN01000322.1 GCA_015494245.1 Saprospiraceae bacterium
GTCTGCTGCGGAGAGCCGGGACGGGCAGCATGCAGAGGCCGTTTATGGCCCCTTTGCAAGGGCCGCCAAAGGCGTCGAAAAAGAGCTGACGCTCGAAAATGACCAGCTGCGCATAACCTTTACCAACAAGGGCGGGCGCATCAAATCTGTGGAGTTGCTTCACTACCAGCGCGTAGTGGTGGGCGAAAAGCACAAAGAGCACAAAGAGCCGCTCATCCTGATGGCGAATCCCCAAAATCACTTTTCCTACGAGTTGCAAGTGCCTGCAGCAGCTAATGGCCTCATCCATACAGAGGACCTTTTCTTCGAGGGAGCACTGGAAGGGCGCAGCCTGATCTTTAGAGCTTATGCCGACAGTACGAACTATTTTGAACAGAAATACACCCTGCCCGAAACCGGCTTTGACCTGCAATACGAACTGAGCTGGAAGGGGCTGGATGGCGTCGTCTCTCCTTCACAGGAGATGCTGCCTCTGATGTGGGTCAATTACCTGCCCAAATTGGAGAAAAGCGTCCGTTACGAAAAGACTTACTCCACCATTTACTACAAGCCTTTGGGAGAAGATGTGGAGCATCTGTCTTACATGAAAGACGATCGCCAAACTTCTGAGGGCAGGCCGGTGGAGTGGGTCGCAAACACCAATCAGTTTTTTCAAAGTACTTTGATCGGAGCAGATAAGGCTTTTTCTTTTGGAGAGTTTGCCATTTCCGGCTTGCCGGAGGAGTCCGATTACCTCAAAAAGTGCGAAACAAAACTCGACATCCCCTTCAAAGGGAAGCAGGGCTTTTCGATGAGTTGGTACATTGGTCCCAATGACTTTGACATCCTGCAAGCCCATCAAAGGGATTTGGAATACACCGTAGCCTATGGCAGCAGCATCCTCGGCACCATCAACCGCTGGATCATCCGCCCGATTTTCAAGTTTCTCTCTTCTTTTTTGGGCTCTATGGGCCTGGCTATTTTTCTGCTGACCTTGATCGTCAAATTGACGCTCTATCCTTTGGCTTACAAGATGCTCTACCAGCAATCCAAAATGGCTGCCCTGAAGCCCATTTTGGAGAAAGTCAAGGAGCGTTTCAAAGACGACCCCCAACAACAGCAGGTAGAGACCATGAAGTTGTACCAGGAGTACGGGGTCAATCCCCTCGGGGGCTGCCTGCCGACGCTCTTGCAAATGCCCATCTGGATTGCTTTGTATCGCTTCTTCCCGGCGGCCATTGAGTTCCGGCAGAAGAGCTTCCTGTGGGCAACGGATTTGTCTTCTTACGACGTGGCCTTTACGCTGCCCTTCACCATACCGGCCTATGGAGATCACGTGAGTCTGTTCACCCTGCTCTGGGTGATAACGACCATTGTATATACCTACTACAACTCCAAGCACATGGACATGTCGGCCAATCCGGCCATGAAATACGTGCAGTACTTCATGCCTGTCATGTTCCTGTTCTTCTTCAACAACTACGCCGCCGGTCTGACAGTCTATCTGCTCTTCAGCAACATCCTGAACATCGCGCAGACGGTCATTACCAAAAACTACATCGTGGACCAGGAGAAGATCAAGCGGGAGTTGGAGGCCGCCAAGGCCAAGCCCAAAAAGAAGGGCGGCTTCCGCGAACGCCTCCAAAAAGCCATGGAAGAACAGCAACGCATAGCCGAACAACAGAAGAAGAAAAAGAAGAAGTGAAAACAGGAGTTGCCAGACTCCTTTCTTCGATTGATAGTGGATAGTAAAAGCAAAGTGCTGTAGGGTGCTATAAACTTGTTACTTTGTTTCTTTTAAGTGCTCAATTTTGTGAGATAGTTATATTGTGCTATCTTTGTGCATACATGCTTTTGAAGTGGCATGTCCGATATGAAGTGGATTGGGAAATATCAATCTTTCAGGTTTTTGATTCTTTTCCCTGCTGTTAGTCAAATCGGTTTGTTTTGAATCTGTAAATGTCTAAATGAAAATGAGTAGAGTAAAAGAAATTTATGACGAGGTTTTCGATTTTTTTAAGAGGTTGCCTTTAGGTTTAAGGATTTTAATGCTTTTTTTTCTCATAGGGTCCATGGTGTTTTCGATTTGGGGCCTCGTTTGGTGTGTTGCATATGTTTTAGGTAAAAAAATTGAATGTGGAGGAATTGGTGATTTTTCTGACTTAGGGGATTTTATGGGAGGTACAGCCGGAGCTATGGGGACGTTAGC
>WGBN01000323.1 GCA_015494245.1 Saprospiraceae bacterium
CAACCCGACAGCGCCTATTGGGAGACCATCCTCCCCGAAGACGGCGAACTGCTCGAAGACGTTCACATCGCACAAGACCACATCCTCGCCCTCTATCGCCACAAAGCGCAAAGCCGCCTCAGAATGTTCGACCCCGACGGCCGGTTCAGCCGCGAAATTGAGCTGCCCGAAATTTCCTACATCGACCAAATCGGCAGCACTGCCGGCCGGGCGCCCTTTTACTTCCGCCAACACAGCTTCACCCAACCGCCGCGCATCTTCAGCCTGAGTGAAAACGCCCCCGTACCCCGCCTGCTCATCGCCGGTAAAAAACCACCCCAAAGCGTAAGCCTGAAAACCAAACAAATCTTCACCAAAGGTTACGACGGCAGCCGCATCTCCCTCTTCCTCACCTATGCCGAAGGCATCGTACTCGACGGCAAACACCCCACGCTCATCACAACTCCCTCTCCCGACGAAAAACCCATCCGCTACAACGCCGCCCAAGCCCTGCTGCTCGAGCAAAACTGCATCCTCGCTTTCACCAACAACACACTGTCTGCATTTGCTCTCCAAAAGAAAAATATTGAAGACAGCATCACAGCGCGAAGTCAACAACAAATCTTCAACGCCATCCAAACCACGGCAGAATACCTTCAAAAACAGCGCTACACCGAAGCGGGAAAAATCTCCCTCTACGGTTCCTTTGAATCGGCCATGTACGCCGCGGCAGCTACAACTCAGCGCCCCGACCTGTTCGGAACAGCGATTCTCCAAAACGGCATGTACGACATGCTCCGCTACCCCCTGCTCGGCGCCCCCGAAGATTTCAGCCGGCGCTACGGCCTGCCCTCAAGAGAAAAGAGCTTTGACTACCTGCTCAGTTATTCTCCCCTGCACAATGTAGAGCACACGGCATACCCCGCCACGCTGCTCTTCTGCAGTTTCCGGCAAAAGCGCATTTCGCCCGCGCACACCCTCAAATTTGGCGCAAGCCTGCAAACGGCCCAACGCGGCGACAAACCCATCCTCCTCTATGTGGAAACCAAAGAGGCCCCGCCCCACGATTACCAGGCTGACCTCCTCAGCTTCCTCTTTTATCAATGGAAGCTCTCCCTGTAATTCTCATTTTTTACCTACCTTTGGCCAATCATATTCAAATCTGATATTCATGAGTAAACCAAAAGGCAACAAAAAACAGGTGGTCGTTACCACCGGTGGCGGCAAAACCGCCAAAAAGACCGAAGCCAGCTACCGCAGCAAACGCGCCGCAGAAAAGAAGAGCGAACTGCCTTTCGGCAAAAGCAACCTCATCTGGATGGCCGGGGGCTTCCTCGTCATGCTCCTCGGCATGGCACTGATGATTGGCGGCCACATGCCCTCTCCCGATGTTTGGGAACCCGAACGCATTTACGGCTTTCGCCAAACGGTACTCTCGCCCATCGTCATCCTCGGAGGCATTGGCATCATCATCTACGGCATCTTCAAGCAAAAGTAAATGAGCGAACTTCTGCGTGCCCTCATCCTGGGCATCATACAGGGGCTGACGGAATTTCTGCCCGTCAGCAGCAGCGGGCATTTAGAGCTCGCCAAGTACTTCATGGGAGATACCAGCGTGGCCGAACAAAGCATGGCCATGACCGTAACCCTGCACGCCGCTACAGCCCTCAGCACCCTGGTTTTCTTTCGCAAAGACGTGGCCGAAATCCTCAGCGGACTGCTGAAAAGGCAAAGCGAAGCCCTGCGCTTCACCCTCTTTATCATCATATCCATGATTCCGGCAGCCTTTGTGGGCCTGGTCTGGGAAGACCAAATTGAAGAGCTCTTCTCCCGCAACGTCCCGCTGGTCTCCGCCATGCTCGTCCTCACCGGCCTGCTGCTCTTTCTGGCCGACAAGGCCCGCGATACCGGACAAGACGTAACCGGCTTCAAAGCCCTACTCATCGGCATCGCCCAGGCCATCGCCATCTTACCGGGCATCTCGCGCTCGGGAGCGACCATCTCCACCAGCGTCCTGCTCCACATAGACCGCCGCAAAGCAGCCCGCTTCTCCTTCCTCATGGTCGTCCCCCTGATTCTCGCTAAAATGGCCAAAGACCTCCTCGATGCCGACGGCCTCCAAGCCATGGAGTCGCAAACCGGCGCCCTGCTCATCGGCTTCATTGCAGCCTTCATCACCGGCCTGTTTGCCTGCAAATGGATGATCGCCCTGGTGCAACACGCCAAACTAAAGTACTTCGCCTGGTACTGCTTTGCCATTGCACTCATCGCCATTTTGGCGGTAAAGCTTTAAGCGTTTGGATAGCGCTTGTGCAATCCCCAAACCTTAGAATTGAGTCCGCGGGCATTTCCCTACATTTCCCTATCTTTACCCCATGCAAAAACTACCCGTTGGCATACAAGACTTTGAGGAGCTTCGTCAAGGTAGATACCTTTATGTAGATAAAACGAAGCACATTTACAAACTCGCTTCGGGAGGAAAGTACTACTTCCTCTCCCGCCCCCGTCGTTTCGGCAAGTCCCTGCTGGTGAGTACCTTGAAAGAGTTGTTTTCCGGCAACAAAGAGCTGTTTGAAGGCCTTTGGATAGAAGACCATTGGGATTGGGAAAAAACGAATCCCGTTGTACACATTCCCTTTGCCAGCTTAGATTACAAAATCAACGGCCTCTATGTCGAGCTTCAAAAATACATTCAGGAAGTGGCTCGCTCACACGGCATATCTTTGCAGGATGACAGCCTCAAAAATCAATTTGAAGAGCTTTTGAGAAAGTTGGCTCAGGCCAAAGGCCAGGTGGCCCTGCTCATAGACGAATACGACAAACCCATTATAGATTTTCTCGGAAAAGAAATTGCGCAAGCGCAGGAGAACCAGCAAATTCTCAAAAATTTCTACTCCGTCATCAAGGACAGCGACCCTTGGCTGCGCATGGTCTTTATCACGGGCGTCTCCAAATTCAGCAGAGTCAGCATCTTTTCCGACCTCAACAACCTGCGCGACATCACTATGAGCTGGCAGTACAGTTCCATACTCGGCTACATGGAGGAGGAGTTGGAGCACTATTTTGAGGAGTGTATCAAGC
>WGBN01000324.1 GCA_015494245.1 Saprospiraceae bacterium
CCATTGTTACAGGACAGAAGCAATCAAAGCATGGCATTTCGCATTTACACCAAAACCGGCGACGACGGCACCACAGGCCTTTTCGGCGGAGGTCGCCGCTCCAAAGCTGATTTACGCATAGAAGCCTATGGCACCATTGATGAGCTAAATGCGCATCTTGGCTTGCTGATGGCCTGGCTGCCTGAGGGGGGGGGAGTATTCGCCTTTCGGCGAGCTCAAGGCAACGCCTTTCGGCAAATGCAAGGAAACAAGCCTTTCGGCAAATGCTTCGACTGGCTTACGCGCTTGGCTACCCGCGCTCAGCATACTGCTCAAGACTCTGCCTTTCGGCAAATGCAACAAATGCAAAATGAACTCTTTGTCTTGGGTTCCATGCTGGCCACGGCTCCGGGCAAGCAGCCCGCCGGTTTCAAGCCGCTTACGGCTGAGGCGGTTTTGCGGCTTGAGCGGCAGATAGACGAGATGGAAGCCCAACTGCCGCCTTTGAAGAATTTCATTTTGCCCGGAGGTTCGCAGGCTGTGGCGCAGGCGCATGTCGTTCGCTGTGTGTGTCGCAGGGCCGAGCGTTTGTGTGTGGCTTTGGCAGAGGCAGAGGAGGTGGACCCCGTCGTTTTGCAGTATCTCAACCGCCTTTCCGATTTCTTTTTTGTCTTTGCCCGCTACCTGGCGCAGATTGAAGGCGTAGAGGAGTTTGTATGGCAGGGATGAGTGTCGTACCTTTGGAGACCATTTTTCTCACCTAAATATTTCAATCATGCGTTATATCACCTTTTTATTGGCACTCACGCTTTTTTTCGCCGCCTGCAAAGGCAAGGGCGAAGAAGGCCAACAAACGGAAGAGCAGCAGACAGAAGAAAAGGCCTGCACCTGGGTTTACGACTCAGCCTCCACGGCAGAAGTCCACTGGACGGTTTACAAAACCACGGCCCGGGTTCCGGTCAATGGCCAGTTCAAGGATGTGGGCATCGTAACCGGCCCGCCCAAAGCCTCTTTTGCCGAGTTTCTCAAGAGCGTAAAGTTTGACATCCCCGTAGCAGGCACCATCACCGGCGATGCTGCCCGCGATGCCAAGATCATCCAATTCTTCTTCGGCAACATGAGCGAAACCGACCGCATCATAGGCTCCGCTCAAACCGTTCAGGGAGACGACCGCTCCGGCACCGCCACCTTCACCGTAAGTATGAACGGTATTACCAAAGAAGTCCCCCTCTCTTACACCTTCGACAACGGCAAGCTCATGATGAAAGGCAAACTCAACTTAGACGACTGGAATTCCCAGTCAGCCATGGCTGCCCTCAACGAAGCTTGCAAAGAAAAACACACCGGCAAAGACGGCAAAACCTATGTCGCCAACGACATAGACCTCCAAATCATGGCCACCCTGAGCTGCAAGCAATAATCCGCCATGGGCGGATTCGTTCGCATCTCCTGCCCCGGAGGGGCAGCAACCTTGGTAGCCCGGGGCGAAAGCCCCGGGTTTCATAAAAAAGGTTAAAAAGCCCCGTAGGGGCGATACTATCGGCAGGATTCGTTGCGTGTGTTTCCTGGAATCCTTTGCATTTTTCTGGCCTCCCCCGCCCCCGGCCCCTGAAGGCAGGGGTGGTTGGTTCTATT
This sequence comes from Saprospiraceae bacterium, assembly GCA_015494245.1. Lineage (GTDB taxonomy): Bacteria > Bacteroidota > Bacteroidia > Chitinophagales > Saprospiraceae > WGBN01. Next base: position 1,615 of record WGBN01000324.1, read on the forward strand.
TTTTTTACTATCTTTGGCCCAAAATCAGGAAAAATGGACTACAAAATGTTTGAATTTTTTGATGAGCTGGAAGACCCACGTCGGGCTCAGGGACAACGGCATAAATTGCGTGATATCCTCACTATGGTAATCATGGCTATTTTAAGTGGGCATCAAGGGATCAGGGGCTTTACTCGCTTTGCCAAAGCGAACGAAGAAGAACTGACTGAGATTTTAAACCTAAAACACGGCGTACCCGGCTATTTTACCTTTCAATATGTTCTTTCTAAACTGGATGAACAGCTTTTAGCAAAGAAATTCATTCAGTGGGCACAGAGTTATTTGCCGGATTTGGCTGATGATTTTGTTGCTCTTGATGGCAAAGCCATCAAATCTACTACGAATGGCGGTAATACCAAGTTTCAGAATTTTGTAGCTGTTGTGAGTGCTTTTGGACATAGTACCGGTTTGGTATATGGCATGAAGTCCTATGAGAATGCCAAATCTGCTGAGACTGTAGCTCTTAGAGACTTAGTCCGTCAACTTGGTTTGCAGGATACTGTATTTACCATGGATGCTCTCCATAATAAAAAAAACATTAGACTTGATTCGCTCTATTGAATGCCATTTTTTAGTGCAAGTCAAAGGCAATTGTCCAAAGTTGTGGGAGGCTATTGTTCTTCATACGGCTTTAGGTTTACCTATTTCAACCTGTGAGTATTATGAAGAAAAAAAAGGTTACCAAGTGAATCGCCGGGTGGAACTCTACGTTAATAAGGCCGATTTGCCAAAGGGCTGGAATGGTATTACCCGTTTGGTCAAAGTAAGACGGTGGGGTATAAGAAAGGGCAAAGCCTTTGAAGAACTTGCAGTTTACGTACTGAGTAAGCCCATAAATTCAGCACTCATTGTAGCTCGGGCTATTCAGGGCCATTGGGGCATTGAAAACAAGTTGCACTGGAGCAAAGATGTCAATTTTGGTGAAGACGACACCACACTAACCTCGCCAAAAGGTGCAACAATCTTAGCTTATTTGAATAATATCGCATACAATGTCCTCAAGCTAAATGGCCTGAAGCCAACTAAAGACACCTTTGCTAAAATCTCTAATAAACCCAGAGTTTTAAACAAATTGTTGAATGCGATTTAGAATCAATCACCCCTGCCTTTAGGGGTCGGGGGCGCGGGTGGCAAGGAAAATGCAATGGATTCAAAAACGAGAGTCTTTAAAATCCTTTGCATTTTTCGCGCGCAAGCTCGCCCCTTTAGGGGTCGGGGGCGCGGGAGGCCAGGAAAAATGCAAAGCATTCGCCCAACAAGACGATTTTTCACATGTGCAAAACATTAAACAAACGATACACGATACACGATACACGATAAACCAATTCAACCGCTTTAACCAATTTCACCGATTCAACCGATTCCACCAACAAACACCTGTCAATCAGGCCGGCTCGGGGGCCTTCCTTACGTCAGCCCCCGATCCTAACAGACAACAGACAACCGACATCTAAAACCCTCTCCTCAACATATCCAAAGCATACATGGCCGTGTATTGGATGTTGCTCATGCGGTTTTTGCCGAGGTGGAGCAGGTGGGTGTGTTGTTCTTTTTCGTTGCCTACGGCGACCCAGATGGTGCCTACGGGTTTTTCGGCTGTGCCGCCGCCGGGGCCGGCTATGCCGGAGGTGGCCAGGGCCCAATCTGCTCCCGTCAGGCGGCAGGCGCCTTGTACCATTTGGCGGACGACGGGCTCGCTGACGGCGCCGTGCTTGCGCAGCGTCTCTTCAGATACGCCCAGCACTTGCTGCTTGACGCTGTTGGCATAAGAGACCACACCGCCGAGGTAGTAATCGGACGAGCCGGGAACGGAGGTGATCAGATGCGCCAGATAACCGCCGGTACAGCTCTCTGCCGTGGCGATCTTCAGGCCCTTTTCGCGCAGCAGCCGCCCTATGGCTTCCTGCAGGGTGATGTCCTCCAAAGCATAGACCACATCGCCCAGCAAGCGGGCCATCTCGCGAAGGCCCTCGTCCAATTGGCGCTCCAGCTCTTCTCGCTCTTTTTCACTGCGTACAGAGGCGCGGGCCGTCAGGCGCAGGCGTACACCGCCGAGGCGGGGGAGATAGGCCAGGCTCATATTTGGCGAAAGCCTGTTTTCAAAATCCTCAAGGCGGGCAGCCACATCCGGCTCGCCCGTAACGGCCGTACACAAGACGCGGTACAAAATCAGCTCTCCCTTCATGCGGGCCTGCAGGCGCGGCAGCACCTCTTTCTCCATGATGTACTTCATCTCCACCGGCACGCCGGGCATGGAAACCACCACCCTGCCCCCCTGCTCAAACCACATCCCCGGCGCCACGCCCATGGCATTGTGCAACAAATCTGCCGAAGCGGGCATCATGGATTGCGCACGCCGCATCTCCTCTTTGACCTCCCGCCCAAAGCGCTCCGAAAGCCTGGTGTAATGCTCGTAAACCTGCTGAGAGAAAACCAGCTCCGTGCCAAAAAAATCAGCCAGCACCTTCTTGGTGATGTCGTCTTTGGTGGGGCCCAGGCCGCCCGTCAAGAGCACCACATCGCTCTCGTCCATGGCCCGCCGCAACGTCCGCCTGATGGCTTCCGCCTCGTCTGAAATGACCTGCACCTGCTGTAAGCTGATGCCCCTCGCCGTAAGCTGCTCCCCCATCCAGGCAGCATTGGTGTTGACGACCTGGCCAATGAGAAGCTCGTCGCCGATGTTGATGAGTGTTGCGTTCATGTCTGTTGTCGGTTGTCTGTTGTCTGTTATCTGTTGTCGGTTGGCGGTTGGCGACCCCACGCGATGCGCCAGCGAGCGTAAAACCACATTAGACGCGAAGCGTCCACATTAGAACGCAAAGCGTTCCACATTACAAAAACTCCAC
>WGBN01000325.1 GCA_015494245.1 Saprospiraceae bacterium
ATGTAGTAAAGACGAGGCGTCTTTTTCTTATGAAGATAGCGACAGATATACTTCTCCAAAGATTCAATCATGTCTATGAGATGATCCTGTTTTTCAAACCTGGTATAGGCCAGAATCTGTAAAATAAGCATGGAAACGTTATACCCCTCTTTGTCCTGGCTCAACTCGGTGATGTCGTTGAGCAGTTTTTGAATACTCAGGCGGGCTCCGGGTTCTTCTCCTGACAAACCTGTATGGAAAAGATAGGCATAAGCCTCGAGCAACTTCCAGCGCTCCTGATGGCCTTTGGACAAAGCGGGAAAAACAGAGGTCTCCTGCACCTTGCGTGCCAGCTGCCACGACTCCCGGTAACGGCCCCTGCGCAACTGCCACTTACACTCCAGCTCTTTAAGTACGACCCAATTCACTCCGTCCTGAGGCGTATGCGTTTTCAGCCAATGCAGGATTTCCTGTATCTCGCTCTGCATGTCCAGATGCAGGTAACAAGAAGCCAGTTGCAATTTGAAAGTGCGCAGATAATGCGTTTGCCTCCGGCCTTTAAAAGCCTTGAGCTTTTCAATGGCATGATGGCAGGTCTCTATGGCGCCGGCAAAATCATTTTGCGAAAGCTCATTCATTACGCGAATGAAAAAACTGTGATGCACCATTAAGGGAGTAAACTCCAGCTCGGCAGATTGAGCCATCCATTGCAGAGCATTCTGCACTTCTCTGTTCTGATCTGCCAACTCCCGTTTGGTGAGAATTTGAAAAAAAATGCCTTCTACCCTGCCACTTAGCGCCAACTCCGCCTCATGGATTTTCAATTGTTTTTGGATTTCCTCTCCGGCCTTAATGTACTTCTGTTTTTCCCCTTTGACCATAGCATAGAGATACCGCAACAAGCTCAAACCTTCTACGGCAAAAAGACGCGTATCGTACTCATCTACGGAATGGGCAAGGCGGGTCAGCAATTTCTCCGAAGCCTTATAGTGGTTGTCCTGCATCAACCAACGGCCAAGCATCAGGTTGCGGCAAGCCTGCCGGTAGCGCTCCTCTTTATCGTCTTTTTTCAACGCACTAAAGCGCTGCAAAAACAACAAATCAGACAACTCTTCCCGCAAAGCCAATTTGGCTTTGGAATAGGCTGTACTTTTTTCCTTGCCGCAATATGCCCTGCAAACATCTGCATCCTTCTCGTGCTCAGGGTTTTGCATCTCCAAAAACAAAGCATACAAGCGTTCTTTCTGTTGCAGTTGCTCCAACCAGTAGGGGTAATGCCGATCTTCCGTAACATCAATGGCAAGGATGAGTTCGTGTATCGTCCTCATAAGGCGGGGAGTTTGGTTCGCCCCAAAGATGAGAGTATGCAATACCGCCTTTGTAAAAAGTTTCCGCGGATTTAAGAACCCCAAAAACACCCCTTTTTGACCATAAGAGACCTCATAACCCACTGACTATCAAGCAATTAAGAAATCCAAAAATGCCCGCAAAGGGAAAGGGGCAGGCCCATATCCGGACCTGCCCCTTCTTATTCCGGCAGTAAACTGCCACTCATTTTTTTAGAAATTTCTCTGTTTCGGAGTAATCCAGGCCCGCAGTTTTGGCCAATTCAATGGCCTCAAGAGCCGTTTTGTGAGCTTTGCCCTTTTTTCCCAGCTTGTAGTAAAGAGCTGCCAGGGTGTCCATGTTGTAGTAGTTTTTATCGAGTGCTACAGACTTTTCTGCCAGTTTTGCACCCTTTTTGAGCAGTTTCTTATCATCTACCTTCAGGTAGAAATCCCAGGCCAGGCCATTGAGCTCTTCCCAGCTTTGAGGAACCTGATCCACATACTCCAACGAAAGGCGGGCATACTCATCGTAATTCTTTGCAGCCCGTGCTTTGAAAATGGAATAACGCAGAAAAAGCAAGTCGGCCTCCTCGGGCAAATGCTTTTGGAAAAGAGCCTTAACAGCCTGCTCGTCTTTCATGCTCATGGCCCGGTGTACCAAGAGCTCTTCCAGACGTTTATCTACCACTTCTTTGCCAAAATGTTGATTGAAATCTTCGCGATGACCAACTACATAATCGAAGAGTTTGGAATCTGCCGATTCCATATAAGTGAAGATAAACTCCATATTTTCATCTGTACTCCAGTCTTGCTGAGTGCGAAGATAGGCCTCCACCACCGGCAGGTGGCTGTCGTCATAGACTTCATAGCGCATGGCGGCATATTGGCGCAAAAAGTCAGGGTCTCGCTCGCCATCCCGGAATCGCTTGTCCCAGGCGGCGAGGTTGTTGGCCGGGTCAAGGGCCTCCTTTCCCAGTTCCACAAAGGCATCTGCATCGTGATAACCGAGAGAACGGTGAACTACCTCCCCATGCCCATCAATAAACAGCAAGGTGGGATAAGCACGCACCTCGTATTTAATGGCCAGGGCCGGGCCTTCGCCCTTTTCCATATCTATCTGGGCGTTGATGAAATTGGCATCATAGAAAGCCTTGACTTCAGGATCGGTAAAGACCTTTTTATCCATAGCTTTGCAGGGCCCACACCAGGAAGCATAAGCATCGAGAAAGATGAGTTTATTTTCATCATTAGCAAGACGCAGCAGCTCTTTCCACTCCATGTTCTTGAAGTCAATGCGGCTTTCCTGAGCAGTCAGGCTCAGGCTTAAGGTAAAAGAGAAGAGAAAAATCAGCAAGTACTGTTTCATGAGTTGTGAATTTTACGGATGAGAGCTTCCACCATGGCCTTGGCATTGGGGCTGATTTCCTCAGCCATCTTCAATGCCTGCTGAGCTGTTTCGAGTGCCTTATCCTTCAGGCCTGCCTGCAACAACAAATTGGCATAGGTGTAGTAATACATATAAGATTCGCCAACTTCGGCTGAACGAGCCGAAATCTTCAGTGCGAGTTTCATCGCTTTGACATCATGAGGCAAATATACTGCAATGGTTTTCGCCAAAGCATCTAAAGCAGCGGCATTTTCCCAAATGATGTGTTTTGCATATTTCTTAGAGGCTTTCAAATAGCGCTTTTGATCACCCGTAGCTTTGTAAAAATCCATGTCGGCTTTCAACCCAAAGGCTTTGGCTTTTTGCGGGTAATATTTTTTCATTTTAGTTTTGGCCTCTTTCAACAGTTCCTCAGTTCGAAAGCTAATGGCTTTTTCCACAGTGTGAGTACAGGCTTCATAGATGCGCTCATTGACTTCATCCCCACCGACGAGAAAGGCAATGCGGTCGCGATACTGCACGAAAAGGTCAAAAATGCGGGAATCTGCTTCAGTGGTTGCTTCGTAGATAAAGCGGAGGTTAAAAGGCGTAGTCAGGTCAGTTTGGGTACGGAGGTAGTCGTTGGCAATTTTCAGGCTGGGCTTCCCTGCCTGATTGAGCGCTTTGACGTATTTATAGATCAATTCCGGATCGCGATTGCCCTTTTCGTAGGCTTCGGCATATTGCTTGCTGCGATCTACTTTTGACAGCGCTTTTTCTCCCAAAGCTATAAAGGCATCCGATTTTTGAAAGCCTTTCACCTGCTGGACAACTTCGCCGGTATAGTCTATATAGAACAAAGTGGGAAAAGCCGAAACGGGATATTTCTGGCGAAATTTAAGCCCTTCGCCCTGCTCCATATCCAATTTCATATTGATAAAATGCTCGTTGTAGAAAGCTCCCACTTCGGGGTCTGTGAACACCGTTTTGGCCATGCGCTTACATGGCCCGCACCAAACTGCATAAGCATCTACAAAAATGATTTTTTCCTGTTGGCGAGCCAACTCCAAAGCCTCTTCCCAAGTTCCATGGAAAAAATCTATACCTTGAGCAAATGCTCCTCCCCCTGTGCTTCCCCAAAAGACAGAGGTAAGGGAGAAAAGGATAAAGAAGAGCACAGCAGTGAATGTCCGGTGATGGTGGTGTAGCTTTTTCATAAATGTCGGGTTTCGACTTCGCATAGAGAGCCGTTGGTCCTATTTCTTCTCCTGATTTTGCTTTTCAAACTGTTTGACCATATCCTCAGGGTCGCGATCTATAACCTTTAACAGGTTCCGGATACCGGAGACGTACTCGTGAGAGGGGTATTTTTGAATAAAAAGTTCGTAGTAATGTCTGGCAAGATGGCGATCGCGAATGGAATTGTCGCAGGTAAAGCCCTGGCGAAAAAGGGCATGCGGAGCCACCTCAGTCTCCGGATACAACTGCCAGACCTTACCCCAGAGCTCTACTGCCCGCCGATACTGCCGCAAACTGTTGGCCACATTGGCGGCTTCAAAATACAAGACAGCAGAAGCGGTATCCTTGGGGTGTGCCTCGGCATACTGCACACTTTTGGCAATAAACTCCTCACCTGTTTCCGGCGTATCGAGAATATTCACCGTGTTGTCCAACTTGTCTTTCAGATACTGAATCTCCTGTTGCAAATGCTGATCCTCTGCACTCAGAGACTTCTCTTCCTCTTGTTGATGGTTGCCGCAACTCACCAACAAAACGAACGCCAGCAAAGAAAAAGAGCATAAAAAAGTACTTTGGGTCATAAAACTTCTTTTTATTCAGGAGCAAAAAGACTGAGTTGATGACTGTTTCTTCCTGGGATTAAAAGCCTGAATACTAATTAGCAAACACCCAAAAATACAACATGTTTCGGGTTTCCCCCTTGTTGCC
>WGBN01000326.1 GCA_015494245.1 Saprospiraceae bacterium
GTATTGAAGATGAAGTTACTGAGCGTGAAAAACGTTCGCCTGAAGCTCTGGGCGCTTTTCAGTTTTTAGACCCCGACTCGGAACGCCATTCAAAAGAGATGTTGGAAGAGCAGCGAGAGGCCTTTCTCATTTTTAACCAGGGTTCGCTTATTGCGTTTAGGCGTGCGGATAAATTGGATGAATTCGCCAGGGACTTTTTCGTGTTTTTCAATAAGCATCAGGGCGCTTCGGAGGAGAAGCTCGAGGAGATCAGGAAAAAACTCAGGGAAAACAAAATGAATTTTGAGGACAATTTGGAAATCCCCGGAAAGCAGTTTCTGCACAGGGAGTCGGGGCTGGTATTTTTCAATCCAAAGAGAGGTATAGAGTTTTATATGGGCGTGAACAGCGCTTTTCCTATGTCAAACAACCCGTTTTTTGATGAAGAGCTGTCTGATAAACATGTGTTTTCATTGTTGTTGGCTCCGATGTATTCTGTTGAGTTGGTTATGTTTTGCATAGACCACTGCGTGGATAAACTGCCTGTCTTACAAGATTTTTTCAGAGTGATGGGGAAAGAGAATTTGGACTTCCTCTTGCGCTTTTGGAAACAGGGGAACTATCATGCAAAACCTGCTATAGTGGCTGTAAATAAGCCGTAGAGCGCTGGCCCGTTAAACCTGTTCTTTGGGCGGGAGTCTTATGCCCATGAAACATGTTTTTTTACTTTTCGCCTTGTTTTTTACCCTTCAACTCACTGCCCAATCCTGGGAAGAAGTGAGCAAACTTTACGCTTCAGATCCTGATGTGGAGGATCGTTTTTCCAAATCGGTCGCAATCAGCGGGGATTACTGCATTGTGGGCGCACATCGGGAGGACTTTGATGCCGAAGGCAATGATTCTTTGGCCCAGGCAGGAGCTGCTTATTTGTTCCGGCGGACGGAGGAAGAGCAGTGGACCTTTGTGCAGAAACTTACGGCTTCTGATCGCGCTGTTCAGGACAATTTCGGCACGGCTGTTTCCATAAGCGGCAATTATGCCGCCATCGCAGCTTATAAGCGAGACGAGCCGGATCCGGTTTCGAGCGCTCTTTTGTCTCAGGTGGGCGCTGTGTACATTTTTGAGCGGGATGCGACAGGCCATTGGAATGAAGTGCAGAAATTGTTGGCTTCCGACATGGATTCTCTCAATTACTTTGGCAAATCTGTCAGCATAGATGGCGACCGTCTGCTCGTAGGCGCTGCATACAGGAACGAATTTGACGCTTCGGGCAATTTGCAAATTCAGGCCGGTGTAGCTTATGTTTTTGAGCGCAATGCCGATGGGGTCTGGGAGGAAAAACAAAAGCTGATGGCTTCTGATCTCGCATCCTTTGATATCTTTGGATGGTCCGTTTCCATTAGTGGAGATCGCGCTCTGGTGGGCGCTTATCAGCACGATGTGAATGGGAAGACGGATGCCGGTGCAGCTTATGTTTTTACCAGAGACGCAGACGGCCATTGGGCACAGACGGCGAGCTTAACGGCCACAGATGCTGCTCCCGCAGATTGGTTTGGCTATGCCGTTGCCATAGAAGGTGATGTGGCTGCTATTGGAGCTTACCGCGAAGATGAAGACGCTCAGGGACTGAACCATTTGCAGGATGCAGGTTCGGTATATGTTTTTGAAAAGAGCATCGGCAACACTTGGGAGCAAACGGCCAAACTGACGGCTTCCGACAGAAGTGCCGGTGACCAATTGGGTGGTGCGGTGGCAGTTGCCGGCGATTTTGTTTTGGCGGGCGCTTATGGTGCAGATGAAGATGCCGAAGGCGCCAACTCCCTAACAGATGCCGGAGCAGCCTACCTCTATCAAAAGCAGGCCGATGGCCAGTGGGTGGAAACCACAAAACTCACGGCCTCTGACCGCGAGGCAGGAGATTGGTTTGGATTTTCTGTAGCCATAGATGGCGGTCATTGCACCATTGGCGCTTTTGGCGAAGACGGCCCCGATTCAGGCACTTATCCCCTGCCCAATGCAGGAGCTGTTTATGTGTTTGAAAATGATCAGTTATCTGCTTCAACTGCTGTGGTTGAGGGGCCGTTTGTGCGGCTTTTTCCCGTGCCGACAGGCGATTACCTGCAGATAACTCTGTCCGAAGACAGCCCCGCTCATGCCGGGCTGTACGACATGCAGGGCAGGATGCTTGATGAGATGACTTTCTCCGGTTCAACCTCTCTTCCCATGGTCTTGTACGGGCAGGGTATGTACGTTCTTCGTATCAGGTATGGCAATCAACTGATTGTAAAGCGCATCATTAAGCATTAATTGCTTATCTTTGCCCCTGTACGTAATTTTTGACTGTTCCACACGGGGTATTGTCCTCGTGGGATGAAGTCTGTGCAAGAAAAATCTAAGGGGAAAATGCGTTCTTGCATATTTTTTCACCCGTTAATTTTTTTTGATGTACAGACTTACTTTCACCTTTCTGTTTTTCTTAGCTTCCTTTTTTACACTCTCAGCTCAGGAATGGGTGCAGCAATATCCCTTCCCCCTGCTTTCTGAGCTTGAAGCTATAGCTGTTGACCCCTCAGGTACTGCCTGGGCTGTGGGGGATCAAAGCGGTATTCTTCATTCCGATGATTTTGGAAATATGTGGAGCATTTTGGAGCCGCCTGCTGCCGAGCCCGTTTTTAGAGACGTTCTCATCCTACCGGGCAGTGGTGGCACGCAGGCGTTGCTTGCAGGCACTGATCTGCATCTGACCACCGATAATGGCCAGACTTGGTCAAGCACGAGTTTTGACAACATTTACGATTTTGGCGACCTTCAGGCCTTAGATGCCCAGACTTTTCTGGCTTTCGCCAAAAAAGGTATGGCGCGCACGCAGGACGGCGGCAATACCTGGGAAGAATTGCTCTACCCGAGTGGTGTGAGCCTTGGCAATCCGCCTCATGGATTTTTCATCAGTGAATCCGAAGGTTGGCTGGTCGAGTTTTCGGTGGACAGCAGGGTTTTCCACACTACAGATGGAGGTACTACCTGGACGCAAGTGGGCACGCAAACCTTTACTTTTGCGCGGGGCATACACTTTTTTGACGCTCAGCATGGCTTGATTGCCGACAATGGCTATCTGTATGAAAGTGTGGACGGCGGTGTTACCTGGACGGCTGTCAATGCTACGCAATTTCCTTCGCCCAGAGGGCTTTTGGTAGCCGATGATGAATTTTGGGTGCTCCCTGATGAGAATGGCAGCGTACATTATACAGAAGATGCAGGCGCTACCTGGATGGAGGTTTATCCGTTAGAATATTCCCCCTCGTATAAAGCTGCGGCGAGTTTGAATGCAGGAGACTTCTGGATTGCAGGTTCCTATACCACCATTCTTCGAACAAATGACTTTGTCAATTTCACGGAACAGATACCCGGTATCAAATCGTTTCTAACCTCTATTGATTTTCTGGATGACCAAAAGGGGCTGGCAGTAAGTGCCGTCGGCCATGTGGTGCGTACTTCTGATGGAGGAGCTATCTGGGAAAATATCAGCCCTGCTGATTTTGTCTCCAATCAAACGCCTCTGGCCCAGGTTTACGTAGAGAGTGAAGATGCCGTTTGGCTTTCCACGTCTAAAGGGCAAATGTACTTTTCAAGTGATTTTGGAGATAGCTGGCAGACTTTAGGCGCTGTAGGGGAGATTGTCAGTGATTTCCGGTTTAAAAAAACGGGCCCGCAGGAGTTTTTTGCCATTGAGTACAATGGGCACTTCTATCACTCCACGGATGGCGCGATGAGTTGGACTTTGATGGAGGATTTAGACGGTACTTTTGAAGACCTCTTTTTCCATACTCCTCAAGACGGTTGGCTGGCAGGCCGTGACGGCCAATTGCTGCACACGACCGATGGCGGTCAGAGCTGGGAAACCGTGCAGCCCGGCAGCGACCCTTTAGAAGACTTTGCGTTAATCCGGTTTATGGATGCTCAAACAGGCTGGGCTGTTCCCCGTTTGGGAAATCAGATCTATGGTACTGATGATGGCGGGCAGTCCTGGACACCGGTTAACTTGCCTATCGGTGCTTTTTGGCGGGACCTTGATTTTGCAGATGCCCAGCACCTTTGGCTTTGCGGAGGTTCTTCGGGAAATGGAAAGGTAGTGCAATCTGTAGATGGCGGTGAGAGCTGGACGACAACACTGGGGAATGCTCCGCAAATGTTTACGGCCCTCAGTTGCCCCGTTTCTGACGAAGTGGCCTGGGTGGCAGGTGGCGCAGGCCAAATTGCCAAATGGGTGGTTTGCTCGGGAGATACGCCGGTGTTCAATGGCATCGAAGGGCCCTCAGCCCCCTGCCTGGGCGATACCGTGCAATACA
>WGBN01000327.1 GCA_015494245.1 Saprospiraceae bacterium
GTACGACGGCAGGGGGATTGCATTGGGACCTTCGGCCAGTCACAATGACCTTTTCAATTGTATCATTTACAATGCCTGTGCAGAAGGGTTTTCCATAGAGGGAAACAAGCACTATTTGCAAAATTGCAAAGCTTATAGCGATGATTACCAGCACGGCGATGCGGGCGCCATGGACTACTACATCCATATCGCGGGAAATGAAAACACCTTGGTGGGCTGCTACGTAGAGCGGGTAGGAGATCTGCCTCACGTCGGGCATGGCATAGACTTAAAGACTGACTGTGAGAACAATCTCCTTTTGAATTGTATCTCCAAAGGCATGAAGTACGATGGATTTGAATTGCGGCACAGAGGTGTGAAGTACAACACCCTCGAATCGTGTATAGCTATTGGTTGTGGCTATGGCATACGCGATGGCGCGAGTTTCAACCAAATCAAAAACTGCAAATCCAAAAATGCCGTTTACGCCATCATGTTTTACGACACCTCAGAGGACGGTGGTGCGCAGTATGCCGGAAAACACAACGTTTTTGAAAATTGCATTTTTGAAAACGCGACGGATGCCGTAATCAACTTCCTGGCTTACGAAGAAGTTTCTCCCGCCGATTCCAACACCTTTGTAAATTGCCTTTTCTATGGAGGCAATTACCTGTTTAATTGCGATCGCGAAAACAACGACAATGCCATGATCAACTGCATTGTCGCCAATGTGGACAATTATTACCGCACAGCTTACGACCAGGATGAGGAGTATCCGCTGAATTTCTCTTTTGCTTATTCAGACTTTTGGGACAATGGCTTTTCAGCTCCAACGGGAACAAACCTGTTGACTTCTGATCCCCAGTTTACAGATGCCGACAACCACGACTACCACCTGCAAGCAGGTTCACCCTGTATTGATGCCGGCACCTTAGAGGGCGCGCCTTCTTTCGATTTCGAGGGAAATGAAAGACCCCAGGGCGATGGAATAGACATCGGCCCGTATGAATATACGACTTCATCAGGTGTTTTTGATGAGCATGCATCAGATGACAGCAGCCTCAGGCTCTACCCCAACCCCTGCACAGACGAGTTGTTTGCAGAGTGCTCAAAGCCCGAATTCCCACGCATCGAAATATTCGATGTTTTAGGGCGCAGATGCACTGCATACGTCCACAAAACACAGTTAGACAAAACGACCATCCGGCTCGATTTGTCCGGCTTAGAGCGGGGGGCTTACATCATCAAAGCAGGAAGTTTTGCCCGCCGGATATATAAGTGGTGATCAGAGCATCGTCATGCCTCAGAGGGCGCCACTTCTCTAAAAAATTCCTACATTTGCAATTTACCTTTCACTTGTAGAATACCAGGCATGACGATTCAATTCTGCGGAGCTGCTCAGCACGTTACGGGCAGCGCTCATCTGATCACTTTAGACGACGGGTACAAAATCCTGCTGGATTGCGGCCTCTACCAGGGCTATGACAAGGACATGGAGCAGTTCAATACGACCTGGCTTTTCAAGCCGGAGGAGTTGGACTGTGTGCTGCTCTCACATGCACACATAGACCATAGCGGGCGGCTGCCCCGCCTGGTCAAGGACGGATTTTCGGGCAATATTTACAGCACCCATGCCACCTTCAGCCTTTGCTCCATCATGTTGTTGGACAGCGCTTTTATACAAATGCGCGATGCCGAGTACTACAACAAAAAGCGCAAGCCCAAAATACCGAGGGTGCCGCTCTATACCGACAAGGACATCAAGCCGACCATGGAGAAATTTGTGGCTTATCCTTATGAGGACTGGTTCTCAATCAGAGAGGGGGTGGAGGTTTTGTTTCGGGATGCAGGGCACATTCTCGGCAGCGCCAGCGTCAGCCTGCGCATACGCGAAAACGGACGCACCATCCACCTCAGTTTCACCGGCGATGTAGGCCGGCCCGACCGGCCCATCCTGCGCGACCCGCAACCCATGCCCGAGGCAGATTACGTCATCAGCGAATCTACTTATGGAAACAGAGTGCATCTGGAAAAACCCCATGAGGAAGAGCGCTTCCTGAACATCATCCGCAATACCTGTGTAGAAAAGAAAGGCAAACTCATCATTCCCGCTTTCAGCGTAGGGCGCACCCAGGAAATCGTCTATATGCTGGATCAAATGGAAACAGCCGGCGTGCTGCCCAAAATCCCCGTCTATGTGGACAGCCCGCTCGCCGTGAATGCCACCGTCATTTTCGGCTCCCATCCCGAGTGCTATGACAATGAGCTAAACGAATACCTGCTGAAAGACGACAATCCCTTTGGTTTCAACGATCTGCACTACATTCGCTCGGTAGAAGATTCGAAGGCATTGAACGACAAGCCCGAACCCTGCATCATCATCAGCGCTTCGGGCATGATGAATGCCGGCAGGGTGAAACACCACCTCGCCAACAACCTCGCCGACAAGAAAAACACCATTCTGGTCGTTGGATATTGCTCCCCGGGCACACCGGGCGCCAAACTCATTGAGGGCACAGACGAACTGAGGCTGTTTGGCAGAACCATCCCCGTGCGGGCCGATATCGAAGTCATGGACTCCTTCTCAGCCCATGCCGACAAGAATGAATTGTTGAAATTTCTGGAAAACCAACGGGAAAGCGCCCGCCGCGTATTTCTCGTACATGGCGAAACCGACGCCCAGAAAAACTTCCGGGGAATGCTGCTCGAAAAGGGCTTCGCAGATGTCGAAATCCCGTCACTTGGACAGGAATTTGAGCTGAAATAGCAGGCCCACCCAGCGCAAACGCTGCTTGCTGCGTTCTTACAAAACCAAGCACCTCGCCCTCCATTCTTTCATTAAACTATGAGGAAAAACATGAAATCACTTTTTGCACTCCTCCTCGGCTCTATAGCTCTAAGCTTTTGGGCTTGCAACCCCTTAGACAATTATGCAGGCATAGACCGCGGCAATCTCGATGCAGAATTTGCCGTGCCCATCGGCCAAATGGAGTTGAAAATGCAGGACCTCTTAGAAGGCAAAAATCCCGATCAAATTACCGTGGATGCCGATGGCCTCATTCGCCTGCACTATCAGGGCGACTTGCTCACACGCACCAGCGAGCAGATCTTTGATGCCATAGAAACCAGCCTTGCCTTTCCCATACCCATTGACAGCACGCCCTTCCTGCTCCCCCTCTCCGCTCCGGATGGGCTGGAAATCTACCGCTTAGACCTCCGAAGCGGAACCATGCAGTTTACTACGGTCAACACCACCGGCGATTTCATCCAATTGCACATTGAACTCCCGCAGGTGTTAGACGAAAATATGCAGGTCGTAAAACTCGACTATCTCGTGCCCGACCTCGGCGGCACCCCCTGGTTTTCCGATATCATTGACATGACCAACTATACCATAGATGCCCCGAGCAGTGAGGTCTATGTGGAATATACTGCCACCCTGCTGAGCTCGGGCGATTCTTTAGAGCTGGACCCCTTCCTGATTCAACTCAGCCAGGTGGAATTTTCCTATGCTGAGGGGTATTTCGCCAATCAACTGCACGACAACGGTTTGGACACCATAGACATAGACCTCTTCGACACCTGGTTGGAAGGCGACGTCTATTTCGAAGACCCGCTCATCCACATCTTTGTCTATAACTCCTTTGGCGTACCTACCCGCTCCATCGTGCAGGTCTTTGAAGTGCATACGGCCCTGGGGCAAATTTTGCCTTTGGAAAGCCCCTATATAGACAACGGCATAGACTTTGAATACCCCGACATCAATCATGTGGGAGAAACGGCTGTTACGCATTTTATCTTCGATAAGGGCAATTCAAATATTGACGACATCCTCGGCTCCGAACCCACTCAACTGGTCTATGAGGTAGATGCCATCACCAATCCCGACAACGACACGGCCATCGTGGGTTATATCACCGATTCCAGTCAATACACGGTAACGGTAGCCGTAGAACTGCCCCTCTATGGCACGGCTTCCAACTTCAAAGTGCGCGACACCCTGGATTGGGACGCTTCTGCCCTGGCCAATGCTCAGGAAATGGAGTTGAAAATCATCACTGACAACGGCTTCCCCTTAGAAGCCAAAATGGACCTGCTCTTTCTCGATGAGCAAAACCAGGTCATCGCCACAGTCTTCGACAAACCCGAATTGCTCATGGCCGCCGCACCGGTAAATGCAGACGGCTTCCCGACAGACGTAGAACAGACCGTTTCGCTCATCCCCCTGAGCGGCGACCTGCTGGCAAATGCCCGCCAGGCCGATAAAATTGCCTTGCTGCTTTCCTTTAGCACGAGCATGCAAGACGGCTCCCAACCTCCGGTAAAAATCACAGATGAACAGGAAATGAACATCAAACTCGGTTTAAAATTCAAATAATACCCATGAAACAACTTCTCGTTTTTCTCCTCGCTTTTGCCTTGAGCGGCCAAGTCTTTGGCCAGGCCGAAACCCTGATTTACGGGTCTCATTTGGCGCAAGCCACAAGCAGCAACCCTGCCTATCAAAACGAATACAATCTGGTGATCATAGGTACCTCCTTGTATCAAAACACCTTTTTCACCGGCCCCACGGTAGGCGATGCCCTGAAGACGAACAACGGACAAACCTTTTTCGACGCCCAGAGTTTTTTGAATGCCCTGGATGAAGACAACCTCTTCCGGGAGCAACTAAATCTTCACACCTTTGGCGGAGCAGTAAACCTGGGGCCGCTGCGCCTCTCGCTCAACCACAATTTCCGCTTCGAGGCTCAAGCCGTCTATAGCAAAGAATTGGCCGAACTCGCCCTGCTCGGCAACGGACAATTTGTGGGCGACACCGTGCGCCTGGACCACGACTTGCAGCTCTTTTCCTATAGCGAGCTGGCCGTCGGAGGAGCCATACGCCTCGGCAAATTGCAAGTCGGCGCCAACCTCAAATGGCTCAATGGCATCGGCAGCCTCTCCACCGAAAAAGGACAACTCAGCCTCTATACCGACCCGGGCGTTTACGACATCACTTTCATCAGCGATTATCGCGTGAACGCCAGCTCCCTCGCCAGCCTTTCGCTGAACGACAGCATACAGTTCAACTTTAATCCATCCTCCGTGGATTTCAATACGCTCATCACCAAAAACCAGGGCATCGCCTTTGATTTGGGTGTGATTCTGGATTTGGGCGCCGTAGAACTGTCGGCTTCAGCCGTCAATCTCGGCTCCATTAAATGGACGGAAAACGTGAGCAACTACGCTTCTTCTGCCAATCTTACCTACAGCGGGCTGGACCTCACCGGCCTTTTGACCAGCGACTCCCTGGATTTTCCCTCCACGGTGGATACCCTCAAGAGCCTGATCAATTTGAGCGAAACGCAGGATGCTTATTCGACAACTTTGCCGGCGGAATATCGCCTCGGCCTTCGCTTTGAAGCCGGCGAAAAGTTGTACCTCGGCGCCGTGCTGGGCCTGCAAACTTTTGGCGAGCAATCGTACAAAACCCTGGGCTTTTATGCCACCTTTGCCCCCATCCGCATACTGAACCTCCAGGCTTCTTATACCGTCGTCAACGACACCTATACCAACCTCGGCTTAGGAGGCGCCCTCAAGCTGGGCCCTGCAAAGTTCTATGCCATGACCGACAATTTCCCTGCCCTGTTCAACCCCAAATCTGCACGCCATTTTCAGGGACGCATAGGGGTAAATCTGGTCTTCGGCAAAAAAGACCTGGAAAAATAAATGCCTGCCGGAATTTGGGGTGTGGGCTTGCTCACACCTCAAATTCCAGCAAAAACCTCTTGACCTCCTCGTCAAAGGCCTCTCCTTCCCCAAAGAGAAACTCCACCTCCACCGGCAAGACGAATACCGGCAGCTTGTTTTTCAGCAGATAATCGCGATGCTCCAACAGCCGCATGGCATCTTTTTCGGTGGTCAGAATAAATTTTTTGGAGCCTTCAATGTTGTCAAATTTTTCTTTGAAGCGCGCTATCTCATAGGGCGTAAAAAAGTGGTGGTCTTCAAAGGTTTCGCTATAGATATAGCCGACGAGGGGCCTGAGGTATTGCATGAGGTAATCCTCATTGGCAATGGCCGAGATGAGCATCACATCCCAATCGGTGGGCAGGCCCGTAGTGTAATCGGGATTGAAGAGGTAGTAAGGCGGGCGGTATTGATAGTGAGAGAAGAAGACTTTCTGATGCGGCTTGGGCTTGAGCTCTTTAAGCAGGGCATCGGCCTGAGTACGCGTGAGATTGGGCGGGCATTTGGTAACGATGATGATATCTGCCCGGGCAGCGGCAGAGGGCATTTCGCGCAAGCGACCGGAGGGCAGGAGGAAGTCGCGGGTGTAGGGCCGGCTATATTCCGTAAGCAGAATGTTGAGCCCTGGCTCAACAGAGCGGTGTTGAAAGGCATCGTCGAGCAAAACCACTTTCAACTCGGGGTGCCGCTTGAGCAATTCGGGAATGCCCAACACTCTGCTCTCGGCCACGGCCACGGCTATGTCCGGAAATTTCCGCTTAAATTGCAGGGGCTCATCGCCGGTTTGTGTGGCGGAATAATGCGGCTGCACTTCGAGAAAGCCCCGCGTTTTGCGCTTGTAGCCCCGACTCAGCGTGCTCACCGGCAGATAGGGTTTCAGTAGCCTGATGAGGTATTCGATATGAGGCGTTTTGCCGGTGCCGCCAACACTGAGGTTGCCCACCGAGATCGTGGGGATGGAAAAAGAAACCGATTTAAGTACGCCCCCCGCATACAGCCGGTCGCGTATCCAAACGCCCAATCCGTACAAAAGTGAAAAGGGAAGCAACAGGATGCGGACTAAGGCGTTTTGCATAAGTGCGTTTATTTTGCATTCTATTATGAAACAGCGTTTGATAGAAGTAGTTGCGCGGTTGCGCGAATTCACGGCTCCTTTGCGGAAAGCCCGTGCCCGCCTGTTGGCCTGGCCCCCGCTGCAGTTTTTGCACAGACAATGGATGGCATTTGCCGAAAGGCAGCCCCGTCTGGCGGCTTTCGCCAAATGGAGCAGCCTGCTCGTATTTTTGCTGTTTCTTTTTCTCTTCGTTTTTTACGGCCTGCTTTTGAGCGGTCGCTTTGGCCCTTTGCCAAGCTACGAGGAATTGCGCCATCTGCACACGGAGCAGGCTTCCGAGGTCTATAGTGCCGATGGCCAATTGCTCGGCCGTTTTTATCACAAGCAGCGGGTCAATGCTTCTCTGGAAGAAATCCCCAATACCCTGCGCAATGCCCTGATCGCCACAGAAGACGCCCGCTTTCTGGAACACAAAGGCATTGACTACAAGGCCATGCTGCGGGTGCTCTTCAAGACGCTGCTGCTGCAAAAAAAGGAAGCGGGCGGCGGCAGCACCCTCAGTCAGCAACTGGCGAAAAACCTGTATCCGCGCCGGTCTTTCAAATTCCTCTCCCTGCCCATCAATAAGTCGCGGGAAATGCTCATCGCCCATCGCCTCGAAGCCATTTACAGCAAGGAGGAATTGCTGCGCATGTACCTCAACACCGTGCCTTTTGGAGAAAACATCTATGGCATCAAACTGGCTTCACAACGCTTTTTCGGAAAAGAGCCGGCTGAGTTAAAAACCGAGGAGGCCGCTGTTTTAATAGGCATGTTGAAAGCCAACACCACCTACAATCCGGTCTTGCATCCCAAGCGGGCATTGGAGCGCCGCAATGTGGTTTTGGCGCAAATGAGTAAGTACGGTTATCTCGAAGACAAGGTCAAGGACTCTTTGATGCAACTGCCTCTGGAGATTTCTTATACCGAAGACCGCATCGGCCTGGCGGGCCATTTTCGCGAGGAGGTGCGCCGCCAGGCAGAGGAAATTTTGGAATCCATCTATACGACCGACGGCAAGTCTTACGACCTGAAGACCGATGGCCTGCGCATTTACACCACGCTGGACAGTCGCTTGCAGGCCTATGCCGAGCAGGCGGTGAGGAAGCAATTGCCGGTTTTGCAAAAGCGCTTCGACAAGCTGTGGAAACCTTCCAGGCAATTGCTGGCTTCGGCCATACGCCGGAGCGAGCGCTATCGAAAAATGAAACAGGCAGGCAAGACAGATAAGGAAATAGGAGCTGCCTTTCGGCAAAAAAGACCCATGCAAATATACGACCCCATACAGGGTGCTCTGCGCGAAGTGGAGATGAGCCCGCAGGACTCCCTCATCCACTACCTCGGCATTTTGCACACCGGCTTCATCGCCCTGCAGCCGGAGACCGGAGCGGTACTGGCCTATGTGGGAGATGCCGACTATCGCTATTTTCAATACGACTACGTGCAGGCCAACAGGCAGGTCGGCTCGGTTTTTAAGCCCATCGTCTATCTGGCCGGCATGCAGGCCGGAATGGACCCCTGCAAATACATCCAGGCCGAGCGCAAAACCTACGAGCAATACGACGGCTGGACGCCCGAAAATGCCGATCACCAATACGGCCAATGGTATTCTTTCCGCGGCGCTTTGATGCACTCTGTGAACACCATCAGCGTGGAAGTTTGCATGCAGGCGGGCGTGGAGCGGATTGTAAAACTCGCCTACGACATGGGCGTAGTATCGGAATTGCCGGAGGGCCCGGCCCTGGCACTCGGTGCTGCCGATTTAAAGCTCTCGGAAATGGCAGTAGTCTATGGCACCCTGGCCAATCGCGGTCGCCAACCCGAGCCTTACTACATCGAGCGCATAGAAAATGCCGAGGGAGAGTTGCTGTACGAATACCGCCGGCCCGAGCGGGAAGAGTTGTTCATCGCCATGGCGCCCGAAGATGCAGCGCTCATCACAGACTTGCTGCGCTCTGTCATAGACGGCGGCACAGGCGCTTCGCTGCGTTCAACCTACGGCATCCGTGGCGACTGGGCCGGCAAAACGGGTACTTCCCAAAATCAGGCTGACGGTTGGTTTATGGCCTATTCTCCCGCTCTGGTGGTGGGCGTTTGGGTCGGAGCCAACAGCCCCCGCGTGCATTGGCCAAGCTTGTACAGCGGGCAAGGCGCGCGCACAGCCCTGCCCATAGCGGGCCGCTTTCTGCAGGCTTATCAGCGGGATAAGCACTATCGCAAATGGCAGGCCCGCCGCTTCCCCTCTCTGACTGAAGAGCAGCGAGCCTTCCTCGACTGCCCGCCTACCCTCGACTCCCTGGAGTACGAAGAAATCTACCACGGAGGCGACTTCACCGAGTGGATCAAACGCGTTACCGATCCCGAACAACGCAAAAAAAACCGCGAGCAACGAGAAGAAAAACGAGCAGAGAGAAAGGAAAAGCGAAAAGAATTTTTCAGAGAACTGTTTAAGAAAGGCAGGGAGAGATGAATGGAGAATAAACTAAGGAAAGGATCGGGGTGCCGACGAAGGAGGACCCCCGAGCCGGCCTCTTAGAATGGAAAATGGAGAATGGAAAATGGAGAATGGAGAATGAAAAAAAGCACATCCTACCGCGATACACCCTTTGCGGCTTTGCGAGAGCTATGAAAAATGAAGAATGAAAAAAGCACATTCCACCGCAGCTTTCACAAGCTCTACTCCGTGCGTTCTCGGTGTACTCCGTGTACCCCGTGGTA
>WGBN01000328.1 GCA_015494245.1 Saprospiraceae bacterium
GAATAAACCCACCCTTTATCTGCTTTCGCAAAATGGGTGCGCAAAGATACAGCTATTTTTGGTTTTTTATCTGCCTTTCGGCAAATTTTTTACGCCCGCAAGGGGCATTAAGAATTGAGACGGCAAGATGCTCGAACTGATGCCAAGCAGCAATGCCTCAATAAGGCCTCCTTAGAACCATACTTCGCGCTCCTTCGACTACGCTACGCTCAGGGCAGCGCCTTTGCATTTTTCGCGGGTGGCCCACCCTTTTAGGGGCCGGGGGCGGGGGAGGCCGGAAAAATGCAAAGGATTCGCAGGCCACCCAATCAAACATTTGTCCGATTAGAGCAAGGCCTCCACTTGCTCCTCCCCTCATCTTTGCAGCGAATTTAAACACACAACAGATGAAACGACAACTCCTACTCCTGCTCCTGCTCTCCACTCTGGGAAGCCTCAGCGCCCAGGACCTCAGCAACTTCACCCTCCTCGCCAACTACCCCCTCACCGGCGGCTCGGCAGCAGATGCCACGGGAAACTACGGCGACATGGAACTGACCAACACCACCTTCCAGGGCGATGAAGGAGTCTATGTCAACGGCATATATATAGGTAGTGGCGAACCCGATGCCAGCCTGGTATCCACCCCTCCCATAGATTTTCCGGACACCAACAACATCGCCTTCAGCCTGGAGTTTAAGGCGGGCGATACGGACTTTCGCCCCATCTTCGTGGCAGGCGATTTCTACCGCTGGCTGGGCGTCTTCATCGTTAGCGGAGAGCTGCAACTGCTGTCCTCAGATGCACTTTACGCCACCGGACAAAACGTTCAGAACGGCCAGTGGTACAGCCTTGCCCTCACCTATGAGCAGGGCACCTCTAAAGTCTGGCTCGACGGCCAACTCGTCTTTACCTACAATTCCGGCGCACTCAATTATCATCTCGACATCTCAGGCGATCGCAAAGTCAGCAATACCCACGGCGGCTACGGCAAAGCCTTTCAGGGCAATCTGCGCAATCTCAAAATCTACAGCGGGCATACCACAGTCGCCACTAAGGAAACCACCCCCCAAACTGCAAGCCTGAAAATCTCCCCCAACCCCGCCTCCCACATCGTCCAAATCGAACTCCCCGACGGAGTACGCTCCCTGCATAACCCCTTTCACATACACCTTATGGACCCCAACGGGCGTAGCTTTCCCATTTCCCCCACCATCAAAGACGGACTGATTTCCATGAACATCAGTGCGTTACCCCCCGGCATTTATTTCCTATACCTGAACGACAACAAAAAGGTATGGGTAGGGAAAGTACTACGCCAATAATCCCCCGCTTTTTGCAGAGGCCGCTTTGTGCGGCCTCTTTTTTTATTTCAATGTTCATTAAGCCCTTCGACTCCGCTCAGCCCCCCTCCCGCCTCTTTTCGGAGCCCGGGTAGTCAAGGTGGATTAACTAAAACCCGCGGAAATCCGCATAATCCGCGTCATCCGCGTTCTATTAAGACCCAAGCAGCCAATAGTACCTGCCTATTCTATTCAAAAAAACTCTTCCAAGCCATTTGTGCCTCAGCCATATCGGGCTCCAGCGCCAGGCAACGCAAAAGCGCTGAGCGAGCCTCTGCTTTGCGCCCCGTTTGCAGATAAACCGCTGCCAGATTTAACAGGGCACGGGCATAGTCGGGGTCTATGCGCAGGGCTTCGAGATAGCGCTCTTCGGCCCGCTCATATCGCCCCTCCAAAGCGGCAATGTACCCCAGATTGTTCAGCGCCACCGGACGCATGGGCTCCAGGGCCAAAGCGTGTAAAAAAGCTTTGCGCGCCTCCTCCAAACGCCCCAACTGAATCAAAGCCACCCCCCGCTTCTCGTAAAAAGGCGGATGAGCACTGCCACGCCCCAGCCCCTCTGCCGAAACCGAAGCGCCCTCCTCCCTCCGGGCTGCATTTGTCGAAAGACTAAAAAAATCCAACGCCCGCAAGGCATTTCCCGTTTGCAAAAAAGCCTCGCCCAGACGATAGCAGGTGTAGGCATCGTCCAAAGGAGGCTCCCAAACGGCGGGCAGCTCAGCGCCGAGGCGGCTGCGCGCAAACTGCAGCAGGCTGTCGTATTCTGCTTTCGCAAAATAGTAGTAAATCCATTCGCGAAAGGCCGGCTCCTCCGTCTGTTCTAAGTAATATCTCATGGAATCCAGCACGGCAGGCCCCTGCGCATACTGCTCGTGAAAAGTCATATACCCCTGCGCCATCAAAAGAGGCGTGGACGGACCCGTGAGCAAATCCAGACCGAGAAAGCGGGAAGGCCCTTTGCCGGCATCCGCAACTCCGCTCACAGGCCGGCGACGGATGTAATGGTCCGTAATTCGCACATGGGGGATGTCTATAGTGCCCGAGCGCGGCATGTGGCAGGAGATGCAATCAGCACCCGCTGCAGCGCGCTCCTGCTCACTCAACAAACACTCCTTTTGCTGCACTCCATGACAAGACAAACAAGTCGAAACAAAATGCGCACGCCCCTGCTCCCGAACGCTGTAATGAGGATTGTGGCAATCCAAACAAGTCATCTCCGACTTTTGATAACAGGCGCTCATACGCAAACGGTCGGCCTGCGAAGCCATGATGAAAGCCCGTTCTGAATTGTCATAACGCGGCAAAAACAAGCGAATGTAATCGTGCAACTTCATGCCCGGACGAAAATCGGCATAGCTCCTGCCCTCTGCCAACACACTCACTCCCTGCAAATGACAACGCTGACACAAATCCATCAGCCGCTCGCGCGAAAGGCGGGAAGGGCGCACTATGCTGAGGTCGGCTTCGCGGGCCGTATCTACCACCACGCCCGCCTGCTTTTCGGCCACGTGCAACTCGCCCGGCCCGTGACAACGCTCACAGCCTATGGGCTGAGGCACACCCTCAAAGCGATTAAAACTGCCTGGCGACAACAGCGGACGGTCGCTGTGACAACTCAAACACTCCATCTCCAAGGAGCGAAAAAAACGGCGATTTCCCCCATGCGCAAATCCCGGAGCCAAGTCCCAAAGGCTGTCCTGGGTGTAAAAAGTAACGGGCGCCTGAAAGAGATAACCGTTGCGCGAAACGATGTGGGAATTGGTGTGCTGCCCACTGCCCACAATGTAAGCCACCGGCACCTCCAACAAGTGCACCGTGTCGCCCCGCCGCCCCTCCGACAGCCGGAATTCCCTGATGTAAAGCTGGCTGTCGCGCCAAAAGGGGAAGTAGAAAAAATTGTCCACGCTGTCATAAACCAGCGCATGGGCATCGAAAACCGCCTTGCTGTTTTCGCGCCGCGCAGCAGCTATCGAATGCCCCATCTCGCTGCGCGAAAAGGCCTCAAACTGCTCAGCATGACAGGGCCGGCAGCTCTCAGAGCCCACGTAACCCACCTCGGGCTCCCAGTTGCGAAAGGCGAGCTCAGCCGGTTGCGGTTGGCAAGAGCTGAGCGCTGCACACAGCAATAAGACTGCGAGCAAACCCCAAAGCAGAGTGATATTTTGCGAAAGCATATTTTTAATCACAGTACAAAATCTAAAAAATTCTCTCTGTCTATCAGCCGGTAAGTCGCCTCCGGATACCTCTCCAGCCAGCTTTTCGGCGGGCGCTGCCTGCGCTTCTTCCACTTAAATTCGTAGCCGTGAAGTTGGCCGTCATAGTCTTCTACATAGACTTATTCCCGAAATTAGAGTGAATTTCGGGAATTCATTCCCGAAATTAAGGCAAATTATGGGAATTCACTCATAGTGATTAAAGCAAATAGCCCTTTGCTCTTTCTTGTCGGGTAAACATAGCCGAATACCTCTTCCCCCACTTGCCCATCAAAGCACCTCTTCTCCCTGTCCAGACTCTGGCAGCCCTCGGGACAAAGGCCGTTGCGGCTTGGAAGCTTGCTGCTTTAGAAGAGGAATATACTTTGCAGGAGACTGACTTTTGTAGAGGTTCGTTT
Organism: Saprospiraceae bacterium; assembly: GCA_015494245.1. GTDB lineage: Bacteria > Bacteroidota > Bacteroidia > Chitinophagales > Saprospiraceae > WGBN01. The sequence continues at coordinate 3,934 of WGBN01000328.1, forward strand.
TGTTGCTTCAAGCCAGCAGCAAGATTCCACGAAGCAGGCCTTTGTCAGTAAGGCGGTAAAAAAAGACAGAACGGTAGCAATTGATAAGTGACAAAGCATGGAAGGCTGCCTATCTCCGATCCCCGAGCTGGAGCCAAAGCGGAAGATCGGGGAGCGGATTTTCGAAGATTAGCTTATCCTATGGCGCCGGCTCGGGAGATAGCCAATAGGGACGTGATAGAACGCGGGCGTCGGCAGGCTCAGCCTGACAGATGACGCGGATGACGCGGGTTTTCGCGGATTTTTAAGCCAGTTCAACTTGACAATCTGTTTTCCAAAGGAGACAGGTCGCCAAAAACTTAATGAACCATTGATGGAGACAGATAGCCAAAAACTTAATGAACCATTGCTTAAAACTTATGAACCATTTGTTATGAAAAGAAAACACATAACCACAGTATTTTTACTTTTACTGCCCTTGTTGCTGAACCTCTCCTGCTCTAAAGAGAAAAAAGTAGGAGAGGCGTTAGTGTTTGGCGGTGATTGGACGGTAGTCTCCTATGTGCTCAATGGCACAGAGCTCTTCCAGCCAGGTACATGGACCTCGGCAACCATATCGTTTCTGACCACAGAGCTGCCTCCCGAGCCTCATGGGGTGTATTCCGTAACCTTTGAAGACAGCAATGGGGCCTCGGGCTACATCATTGCCAATTACGAAGTTACGGACAAGGGCAAGACCTTGAGCATTGACTACGGCAGCAGTGGAGGAGGGGTAGTGGTTTATGACTTGTTCGTAGATGACAGCCGCCTGGAGCTGATCCATGAAGCCAGCCAAACGGATATCCTGGCTGAGAGATAGTAACCTTAGGCATTGTCTATTGCACAAGAAGACATTACTTTGTACTTTTGCGTGGCGTACAAGAAAGCATCGCTTTCCTATTACTTTACCTCAAAAACTTTACCAATGAAATGGACTCATTTTTTCGCTGCGGCGCTGCTGCTCTCTTTTGTTTTGACCGGATGTTCCAAGGAAGCCAAGATTGGCAAAAAATTGGCCGGTACCTGGGATGTAACGTCTTTAACTGAGGATGGCGTAGAGACTATAGGCTCTTTGTTGACTTCTTTTGAAATGTATTTTGGAGATTACAATGCAAAGGATAGCAAAGGCGATTATAAGTTTACAGCAGTTGCCTTTGGCTCATCAGCTGTCGAAAACGGCACCTATTCTTTGGATAGCGCCGGAGAGGAGGTTACATTCACCAGTGATGCCGGAGATGTGACGACCTATATGCTGACGCTGAACGGGGATGATCTGGAATTGGAAGGTACGGTTGATGGTTTTAAATACATCATCCAGGCCAAGCGCAAGTAAGCGGTTCTTGCAGTAAGTGTAAAAGGCTTGAGCACTACGCGTGCTCAAGCTTTTTTTGTTTAAAAAATCAAGCAAACTCATCGAACGATCAGTTGCACGCTCAGGGCTCTGTGGTCGGAGACTCTGACTGTGCGGTTGTTGATGCGGCGGGCGGCAGGCTCGGGAGCTGTAGTCCAGGTGCGTATGCCTTTGCGCTGCAGGCAGGCCTCTTTGAGGCTGAGGGATACGAGGATGTGGTCTATTTGTTGCCGCTCGCCCATGTACTGGTACGTCCAGCGGGTATCGTATTTGTCTTTGTCGAAGTAGCGGGTGTAGCCCGTTTGGATGAAGTCTTCAAAGATGTCGTCCAAGCCTCTGAGGCGGCGCAGCGGTGGCTGGCCGCGATGGTCGTTGAAGTCGCCGGCTATGATGATATACTTTCCATGCTGCAAGTCGTCTAGCATGTGGCGCCGCAGGATGGAGGCTTGCGCCAAACGCTTGTAATCGTCTTCGGGCCCGAGGCGTTCGGAGATGAGGTGTGCACCGTAGATGATAAACTCCCGCCCTTTGCTCTTCACGACAACCCGCATCCCTTTGCTGATGCCGGTGTCCTTGATCTCTTCGGCCGGGTCGTCTTCTTCGGCTATGTAAAACTCCCGCCCGGGGATGCGCAGGATGGCCTCGGTGATTTTTAAGCGGGAGAGGATGGCCACGTGTTGTCCGGTGCCGCGGTCATCCGATTCGCAGACGCGGAGGTAGGGGTAGTTTTGTCCGCGGTCTTTCAACTGCTGTTGCAGCAATTCCATTTCGCTTTGGTTTCCGACTTCCGTCAAAACCAATACGTCGCTGTCAAAGGTGGCCAGAAAATCTGCTACGGCAGCGCTGGCCTCCACAAAGCGCTGGTGGCGAAAGTCGGGATCGTCCCATTCTCTGCCCGGATTGTTTTCATCAAACTTGATGTGAACTTTGCGTTCATTCAGAAATTCGCAGTTGAAAGTGGTTATGGTGAGGGTATCGCGCTGGGCGTGTAAGAGGCCGGCGAGGAAGATGAGGACGCAAGTGGTTAATGTGGACGGGACGCTTACGCGTCTGATGATTCTTTCTTTTAGCTTCATTTTGGATGGGTTTGGTCTCTCAAAGTTATTATTTTTTTTGACATGGTTTTCTGAGCATCCTCTTGTCACGTTCGTTTATTTCTCGCTAAGCGTCGCCCTGAGCGGAACGAAGTGGAGTCGAAGGGCCGCAAAGACGCTAAGAAGTCCGTGTTTAAGCATGACCGGGCTACGATTGTCACGTTCGTCACGCGTCACGTGTTACGATTGTCACGTTCATCACGCTCATCACGCGATGCGAAGCGAGCGTAAAATCACATTAGAACGCGAAGCGTTCCACATTAGACGCGAAGCGTCCACATTAGGCGCAAAGCGCCCACATTTCCCTATCTTTGCAAGGGCGAACCCCCACTCCTCCACACCTAACCATACAAAAAGAAACCCACCATGAACCTAACCTACTACGGCCACGCCTGTTTTGGTGTAGAGACCAAAGGCGTGCATCTGCTTTTTGACCCCTTCATTACGGGGAATGAGTTGGCATCTCAGATAGACGTAGATGCCATTCCGGCTGATTACATTCTGCTCACGCACGGGCATCAGGACCACGTTCTGGATGCCGAGCGCATAGCGCGGCGGACGGGGGCAAAGATCGTCTCCAATTTTGAGATCGTCTCCTGGTATGGTGCCAAGGGCATTGAGGGACACCCCATGAATCATGGCGGCAAGTGGCAGTTTGATTTTGGCACTGTGAAGTACGTTTCGGCCATACACTCCAGTGTTCTGCCGGATGGTACTTATGGCGGCAATCCCGGCGGCTTTGTGGTCTGGAATGAAGAAGGCTGCTTCTACCATGCCGGCGATACGGCGCTGACGATGGACATGCAGCTTGTCCCGAAGACCTGCCCGAAGCTGGATTTTTGCATGCTGCCGATAGGCGATAACTTCACCATGGGCACGGAAGAAGCCGTGCTGGCAGCCGGCTTTGTGCAGTGCGAAAAAGTGATTGCCTGCCACTTCGATACCTTTGGCTACATACGCGTGGACCATGAAGAAGTAAAAAAAGCTTTTTCAGATGCGGGAAAAAGCGTAATTTTGCCAGAGATAGGAGAAGTGATTACTTTCGAATAAGAAGCAGAAGAGAGGAGGCCCGGCGCTTCCTCTCTTTCGCGTAAGCCAGGCATTTCATGGGAAAAATTGTCGCCATAGCAAATCAAAAGGGCGGAGTGGGGAAGACCACTACCGCCATCAACCTCGCAGCAGGGCTGGCCGTGCTGGAGAAAAAAGTACTCTTGGTAGATGCCGACCCTCAGGCCAACTCCACCTCCGGTGTGGGAGTCTCTTCGGCCGATTTGGAGCACAGCCTCTACGATTGCCTCATCCGGGGCCTGCCTGCCTCGGAAGCGGTTGTAGAAACGGAAACGCCCAATCTGCATCTGCTGCCCTCGCATCTGGACCTGGTAGGTGCAGAGCTGGAGCTCATTTCGCAGGAGGGACGGGAGTTCGTCATGCGAAAAGTGTTGAGCGAGCTCAAAGACGAGTACGACTACATTTTCATAGACTGCCTGCCTTCCCTCGGCCTGGTAACGGTCAATGCTCTGGTGGCTGCCGATTCCGTGCTCATTCCCGTGCAGTGTGAGATTTTTTCACTGGAAGGCTTGGGCAAATTGCAATCTACCATCAAAAGCGTAACGGCCAAGCTGAATCCGGATTTGCAGATCGAAGGCATTTTGCTTTCCATGTACGACAAACGCCTGCGCCTTGCCAATGTGGTGGTGCAGGAAGTGCGCGGCTTTTACGGCGATAAGGTTTTTGATACCATCATTCACCGCAATTCCAAGATCGGGGAA
>WGBN01000329.1 GCA_015494245.1 Saprospiraceae bacterium
AGGCTGACGCAGGAAGATCGGGGAGCGGATTTTGGAGATTCGCTTATCCTATGAGGCCGGCTCGGGGGTCTTCCTTGCCTCAGCTCCAATTTTTCATTATCCATTCTCCATTACCGTAAAAATCCCTCCAAAGGGCTTACATTTGCATATATTTAAGTTGTAGCAAAAGCGATGAAGACACCTGGCGTGGCAGAACATTCAGAGAGCAGAGTGCCGGAAGAGCCTCTTGCCTGTGCTCATTGCGGTGAGCCTTGTCCTACCGATGACATTGCTTTGGGGGACAAGCATTTTTGTTGCCAGGGGTGTAAGATGGTTTATGAGATTTTGAACGAAAACGATCTCTGCCGCTACTACGAACTGGACGAAAAGGCCGGCATCAGCCTGCGCGGGCGGCGGTTAGAGCAATACGGCTATCTCGATGAGCCGGACATCCGCGAGCAGTTGCTCGATTTTACCGACGGGCGGCGCAGCGATGTGCATTTTTACCTGCCTCAAATCCACTGCGCTTCCTGTATTTGGCTGTTGGAAAACCTTTATCGGCTGCACAAAGGCATTGAGCGCTCTACGGTCAATTTCCCGCGCAAGGAGGTGAGTCTTACATTTGACGAAAGTCAAATCAGCCTGCGCCAGGTAGCAGAGCTGCTGGCTTCCATAGGCTATGCTCCGCTCATCCAACTCAGCGACCTCAAAGACGAAAATGAGCAGCGGCCGGTCGTTGATCGCAGCCTCTATTTTCAGTTGGGGGTAGCGGGCTTTGCCTTTGGTAATGTAATGTTGTTGAGTTTCCCCGAATATCTTGGCCTGTCGGACGAGTTCGTGAATCCGCTGTTTGTGCAGTGGGTGGGTTGGTTGAACATTGCGCTTTCTTCGCTGGTGGTTTTTTACAGCGGCAGGGACTATTTGCGTTCGGCCTGGATGGAGCTCCGGCACGGGCATTTGAACATGGATGCGCCCATATCGCTGGGCATTCTCGCCTTGTATGGCCGCAGTTTGTACGAAATTTTGACGCATACCGGTGTGGGTTATCTCGATTCTCTGGCGGGGCTTTTGTTCTTTTTGCTCGTCGGCAAATGGTTTCAGCAGCGGACGTATTACCGCCTGAGTTTTGATAGGGATTATCGCTCGTATTTTCCCATTGCGGCCAGTGTGAAGGAAGGGGAGGAGGAGCGCAGCCTTTCGGCAAATAAATTAGAACCCGGGATGACGATTGTGCTCCGCCACGGAGAGCTGATTCCGGCCGATGGCATTTTGCTCAAGGGAGATGCGCAGATAGATTACAGCTTTGTTACGGGGGAGTCGGAGGCTATGCGAAAGCACACGGGCGACAAGCTCTATGCCGGCGGGCGGCAGATAGGCTCTACCATTGAAATGACCCTTACGAAGAAGGTCTCCCAGAGCTATCTCACCAGTCTGTGGAACGAAAAAGCCTTTGACAAAGAGCAGGAAAGCAAGACCAAGCACCTGGCTGATCGCATCGCTACCTACTTTACTTTTACGGTTTTGACGCTGGCTTTTCTGACGCTGGCTTATTGGTTGCCCCGCGATATGGGGCTGGCTTTTAATGCTTTTACGGCAGTATTGATTGTGGCCTGTCCCTGTGCGGTGGCGTTGTCGGTACCTTTTACTTTTGGCAACAGCCTGCGTCTGTTGGCCAAGAAGGGCTTTTTCCTGAAAAACGTGCATGTGCTGGAGCAGATGAGCGCTGTAACGGCCATTGTCTTTGATAAGACCGGCACTTTGACCAGCAGAGAAGATGCCGAGGTGCATTTTGAGGGGGAAAAGCCTTTGGACGAAGAGACGAAAAAGTGGCTGCGCTCGCTGAGTTTGCAGTCCGTACATCCCGTCAGCCGGCAGGTGAATCGCTGGCTGGGGCGCGGGCCGCTGGCGAAAGTGCGGAATTTTGAGGAGTTGACCGGCCTCGGCATTAAGGGTGAGGTGGAAGGCCATCGCATTCGCCTGGGTTCGGCAGAATTTCTGGGTGTATCCGGCGGGAAGCAGGCCCGGGGTCTGTATGCAGAGGTGGATGGCGAGCTCATCGGGTATTTTGTTTTGGAGAACCGTTTGCGTCCCGACCTGGGTAACGTTTTGCGAAAGCTGAAAAAGAAATACAAGCTCTACATGCTCTCCGGCGATGATGAACGCGAGCGCGGCAAGCTGGAACCTTTGTTTGGAGAGGGGGCCGAGCTGTACTTCCGCCAGCAGCCCGGAGATAAGCTGCGCTTTGTGGAAGAATTGCAGGCACGGGGAGAGAAAGTACTCATGCTGGGAGACGGCCTGAACGATGCGGGGGCTTTGAAGCAGAGCGATGTGGGCATTGTTTTGGCCGATGATACCAACAACTTTACGCCGGCCAGCGATGGCATTATGGATGCCGGACTGTTGAAGCGCCTTCCGGGTTTTTTGCGCTTTGCAGAGCAAAATCTGCAATTGGTTTATGGGGCATATCTTTTGGCTCTGGTGTACAACATCGTGGGCCTGAGCTTTGCCATGCGCGCTCTGCTGAAGCCGGTGATTGCCGCCATTTTAATGCCGACCAGCTCGGTGAGCATCGTGCTGTTTGGGGTGCTTTCCAGCTCGTTTTTGGCTTATAAAACGGGCTTGTTTGCTGAAAATGCAGAAAAAAATGACAAAAATCAGTGAATTGAGTGCGTAAAATCACATTAAAAAACATGGCTGATTAGATAACTTTGTGCGTCCAAGAGTTGCTGCTTATGCTTATTATGCTGTTTCTTATCATGCTGAGTTTGATCCTCGCACTGGTTTTTTTGCTCGCTTCTTTCTGGGCGGTGCGCAGTGGCCAGTTCGATGACGACTATACCCCCTCTGTTCGCATTCTTTTGGACGACGACCAACATAAACAAGATCACCAAAACGATTAATCCATGGCACAACTCGAACATTTCAAGTATGACTACGGCATCGTGCGGAAATTTGCCCTGGCTACCATTCTGTGGGGCGTGGTAGGCATGAGCGTAGGATTGCTGATTGCATTTCAATTGATTTTCCCAGATTTGAATGGCGATATCCCCTGGCTGACTTTCGGCCGCATTCGCCCGTTGCATACCAACGCGGCGATTTTTGCTTTTGTGGGCAACGGGCTTTTCATGGGGGTTTACTACTCTTTGCAGCGCC
>WGBN01000330.1 GCA_015494245.1 Saprospiraceae bacterium
CACATTTACAACCTGTTGGGGAGAGAGGTGCTGCGCTTTAAAGTAGCGGAAGGGGTGAAGTACAACATCGCCAAGCTTCCTGCCGGCATTTATTTGGTTCAAATGCTGGATGAAAGGGGCGAGGTGATTGCTACACAGCGCATGCATAAGCGTTGACTTTGTAGAGGAAAATAGGGAGGTGTCCGATGTGCTTGTTTTATAGATGCATTTTGGGCAACCGAACCACGGGGGATTATCAGTAACTGAAAAGCATGGACTTGCTGTTGGAAAGCAGTAGGGATTAGGGTTGGATACGGATTTCAAGGCAGTTGTGCCTGAAAACCCGAATGCGTGTACCCCTTGAGGGTGATATTTATTTGTTCATATTTAAAACGAGCATATCTTGAGAAAGACATCTACCACAACGTTGCGGGCCTGGTTTTTGGCCTTATGTGGCATTCTGGCCTTTGAGGTTTTGCTGCCCGCTCAGGACGCGCACTTTTCGCAGTTTTACAACGTGCCTTTGTATGTCAATCCGGCGCTTACTGCCGTGGATAAGGCAGACATCCGCTTTGCGGGAGCCTATCGCGGGCAGTGGGAACAGGCGATTTTTGATCCCTACACCACCTTCTTTGGGATGCTTGACACCAAGATTTACCCGAAGTACAACGACCGGTACTTCTGGGGCCTGGGCGTGAGTTTCCTCTACGATGTGGCGGGCCAGAGCAGCCTGGGCATATTGGGGGCTGATGTCAATGCCTCTTTCACCTATGCCCTGGATAGGGAGAACTTTGTTACCATCGGACTGGGAGGCGGCGGTGCACAGCGCAGCTTTAAACTCGACAATCTTTCTTTTGGCAAGCAGCACGATGGCGAGCAGTACAATCCCGATTTGCCGACAGGCGAAGACTTTACCTCCCTTGCCAATTTCTTTGGCAACCTGGGAGGCGGAATCAACTATCACGGCCAGAAGACGGGCAAGCGCACTCAATTGGATGTGGGAGCAGCGGCTTTTCACATCAATCGCCCCAACCAGGCCTTCTACAGCGCCGATGAAAGCGCTCTGCCCATGCGGCTGAGCCTGTACATGCGGCCTCTGCTGCAGTTGAGCGATCAGGTGGATTTGCCTTTGCACGGTTTGGCTCAGTTTCAGGGGCCCTATTTTGAGGCCGTAGCCGGGGCGGGCATCCGCGTCTATCTGAATCTCGTGCCCTCGCGGGAAATAGCCGTGGAATTGGGCGGCTCCTATCGCTTCAACTCCATAGGCGATGCCATCATCCCGCACCTCCAATTCCTCTATCATCAATGGCAGGTGGGGCTGAGCTACGACATCAATGTCTCTGACTTCTCCGTAGCAACCCTCTATCGCGGCGGCCCGGAACTGACCGTGCGCTATGCCGTGACGAAGGTGAAACCCTTAGACAGAGTGCGCCTCTGCCGTTTGTATTGATATCTGGAAACCTTAAGACATTTTGCTTGCAACTCCATACTTTGCCATGAAGAAATACATCTTTTCTCTCTTGCTCCTCACGCCGGCTTTTTTGGCCTACAGCCAAACTTTCAATGCTTATATGAAAGCAGCAGAAAACGCCTTTCTTCAAGAGGATTACTATGCTGCTATGGTTTACTTCGGCCATGCCGCAGAAATCGAGAAGGACAATCCGGAAGTCTGGTATAAAATCGGGCGCTCCGCTTTTCTGTTCAACGACTTTCACATGGCCGACAGCGCTTTTCAGCAGGTCATGGAACTGGCCGGAGAAGAAGGCTATTCGGACGCCATTTTTTGGGCTGCCCATGCCAAAAAGGCTATGGGACATTACGAAGAAGCTGCCGAGCTCTTTTACGAATACGCCGCCAAAATGAGCGGGGTTGATGATGAAGAAGCGCAAAAAGCCGTCGAAGAAGCCCAAACCTGTGAGTGGGCTATGGATGTGATGGAGCATGAAGATGCAGCCATCATCATTGAGCAACCCGCCCCGGGCATCAATACCTCTTATTCCGAATTTGGCGCTTTTACGCATACCGATAGCACGACTTATTACACCAGCTTCAGCAATGTGCCGCAGAAAGACGAAGGCTATGTGCCTCCCCGTCCTTACATGCGCATCATGCGTCAACTTCCGGGCATGGCGCCCGAGCGCTATGCAGCCATCAACCCGGGCGATCAGGAGCTTTGGCATGCAGGTTATCCCTGCTTCAACAAAGACGGTTCACGCGTTTATTACAGCCTCTGTCAATACACCTCGGGCTTGAAGGTCAATTGCAAAATTTACTACCGCGAAGTGTTTGGCCCGGATTCCCTCGGTACGCCCATACCGCTTCCGCAAACGGTGAATATGGAGGGATACAGCGCTTCCGAGCCCAGCATAGGTTTTGATGAAGCCGCAGGCAAAGAAGTGCTCTTTTTTGTCTCCAACCGCCCGGAGGGCAAGGGCAAAGCGGATATCTGGTACGTTTACCTCGAAGAAGGCTTCAACAATTGCTCCGAAGCTCATCACATAGACAGCGTCAACACAGAAGAAGACGACATGACGCCCTTCTTCCACACGCCTACCCAAACGCTCTACTTCAGCTCCAAAGGCCATAGAAGCATGGGTGGACTGGATGTCTTCAGCATCTCCAGGGAAGGCGATGGCTGGGGGGAGCTTGTACACCTGCCGTACCCCCTAAACACCAATTTCAACGATGCCTACTACACCTTGGATGAGTACGGCCTCAGCGGCTTCTTCGCCTCCAATCGCGACGGCTCTGTGAAGTTTGAAGATGATGGCAACTACTGCTGCTTCGACATCTACCACTTCCGCCGTACAGACCTGAAGGTGGAGGTCTTCACTTACGATGCCAAAACGGGCCTGCCCCTCTCCAACACCACCCTCAGCCTGGCCCGTCTGATGGACGGCAACAAGCTCGTCCTCAAAGAAGAAAACAACCCTACGGGCAACAAGTACAACTTCTCTCCCGAGCAAGGCTCTGCCTATGTGTTCACCGCTACGGCAGAGGGCTATGTGCCTACCGAAACGGTACTGGACTTGCGCATGCCGCCGGAAGACCAGAAAATCCGCATAGACATGTATCTGCCGCCCGAAGGCATAGACTTTACAGGCCTGGTGTTTGAAAAATCAGAAGGCACGCCGCCCCTGCCCGGAGCCAGCCTGCAGCTCTTTGAAGACGGGGTGCCCATAGACCTCAAAACCAATGAGGACGGCAATGATTTTCATTTCCCGCTTTCGCGAAACAAAACCTACACCATCATAGCTACCAAGCCGGGATATCATCCCGATACCCTGCAACTGGACTTGACGCAAATGGGCAATGAGTTCTCTTTGGAGCACAAGTTTTACCTGCAACCAAAGAGCCTGATCGAAATTCCACCCCTCTACATTTACTTCGACAACGACCAGCCCGATCCGCGTACCTATGCGACTACGACCGACAAGTCTTATGACGAGTTGTTTGGGGCTTATTATGCGCGCAAGCAAAAGTTCGTTCAGGAGTACACCAAAGTGCTGGAAGGACGCGACCGCTACCTCGCACAACGACGGGTGGAGGCCTTCTTCGACCGCGAAGTGCGCGATGGCTATGCCACTCTTGAGGCCTTTGCAGACCGCATGTATAAGGTCCTTCAGGAAGGTACGCCGGTGAAAGTAACCATTAAAGGCTATGCCAGCCCCAGGGCCAGCACCGAGTACAATGACGCCCTGACCTCCCGTCGCATCGCCAGCGTGGAAAACTATTTGAAGAAGTTCAAAGGGGGGGTACTGAAGCCTTATTTCGAGTCGGGCCAGATTGTCGTAGTGCGTGAGCCCTACGGCGACCGCAAAGCCAATCCGGAAGTCAGCGACCGCCTCGAAGACGAAAGGAACTCGATTTACAGCCCGGTGGCTTCTTTGGAGCGCAGGGTAGAGATCATAGGTATCGCTCTGGGTGAAAATTGATGAGCCTTTGTTGCCCATTCCTATTCGAGCTAACAGAAACAATCTACCATGGGTCTGACACACAGCAATACATTTCGATACCTGCAAACGGCGCGTTCTGCCTTTGCCATCCTTGTTCTTTTTGCCTTCTTTTTGCTCATGCCGGCCAAAGCGCGGGCCTCGCACATCGTAGGCGGAGAGATTACTTTCGAATGCCTGGGCAACAATCAGTACAAGATCGTTTTGGATGTGTATCGGGATTGCTTCTATGGCGACCCCACAGCCTATTTTGACAATCCCGCACACATTGGTATCTTTAACCAAAACAACATCCTCGTCCAGCAAATCAACATGCCCTTTACCGGCATGGACGACACCCTTTCGGCCATCTTTAGCGACCCTTGTCTCTTTGACCCGGGCGACGTCTGTGTGCATACAACCCGCTATGAAAAAGTGGTAACTCTGCCCGCCATCCCGGGCGGCTACCAATTGGTCTATCAGCGCTGTTGCCGCAACCAAACCATCTCCAACATCTACAATCCCGATCAGACAGGTATGACGCTCTCCACTTATATGTCGGAGCAAAGCATGTTGGAGTGCAACAACAGCCCCGACTTCACCTTCATCCCGCCCATTTTTATCTGTGTCAACAAACCCATAGACTTCGACCACTCCGCTACGGATGTCGAAGGCGACTCCCTCGTCTATCGCCTCTGTACGCCTTATGAAGGAGCTACCTACAGCAACCCTTATCCCCCCATTCCCTCGGCGCCGCCTTATGATACCGTGGATTGGGTGGACCCTCCCTACAACCTCGACAACATCCTCGGCACCGACTCCACCGTGCTCTCCATAGACCCCCACACGGGCTTCATGACCGGAGTGCCCACCAACCAGGGGCAGTTCGTCGTGGGTGTATGCGTGGATGAATACCGCAACGGCCAACTCATCTCCAGCATGAGGAGGGATTTTCAGTACAACGTAGGTCAGTGTGGCGAAGCTACTGCAGCTTTCTTTGCCCCCCATGCCCAGTGCGAAAACTTTACCGTAAACTTTGAAAACCAAAGCTCGGCATACACCTCTACTTATCTTTGGTATTTCCAATACCCCGACACCACCATTTCATCTACCGAAATCAACCCCTCTTATACCTATCCGGATACAGGCACTTATTCCATCATGCTGATCGCCGACCCGGGCTCTGTCTGTGCAGATACTTTTGTTCAGGACATTTACCTGCAGCACAATTCCCTCTTTGCAGAATTTGACCTCCAGGTCTTCGACTGCTCGGACAGCTCCGTGCTCAGTCTCTATGACCACTCCTACGACACCATCTCGGCGCCGGTTGCCTGGAACTGGACGGTCTCCTACGATACCGTTACCCTGACTTCTACCGAACAGAACCCCATCTTCTACCTGCCTCAGCCGGTAACGGGCATGATCACCATGGAAGTTACCTCAGCCAACAACTGTGTGCAGAGCATAAGCCAGTCCTTCCAAACAGGCATAGACTTCCCCGGAGCCTTCATTGAAGACACCTTATATATATGTCTCGGAGAATCGGTAGAGCTCAACCCCCAGGCCGATTCCATCGGCAACCTGCCCTACCTCTGGATGCCCACCGATCAGGTGCCCGACTCCACGGCGGCAAATCCCGTGGTCTCACCCACAACCACCACCACCTATACCGTCAACATCACCTCGCCAGGTGATTTCTGCACCTTTACAAAAACGGTAACTGTGGTGGTAGAACCCCTGCCGGCACTCAGCTTTGAGACCTACATCAATTGCGATGCCGTAACGGTGGACTTTACCAACACCAGCCAAAACGCCTCGGCCTATGTCTGGGATTTTGGAGACCCCTCCAATCCCAACGACACCTCCACCGAAGAAAATCCGAGCTACACCTACCCCTCCATCGGAACCTATACCGTTACGCTGATGACAGACCCCTCCCTGCTCTGTCGCGATACGCTGACGCAGGAAATTACCCTGCCGCCCCGCCTCCTGCAGGCCCAGTTCGATTACCAGGTGACGAACTGCGAAGAAGACCAACTCACCCTGCTCTTTACCGACAACTCCCTCAACAATACGGGCAACATCGTACAGTGGGATTGGACCTTCATCACCAACAACGGCACGCAAACAGCCTCCGGCCAAACCGCCGAGATCACCCTCACCCAAACCCAAACCCTGCAAGTACAATTGCTCATCACCACCGACCTGGGGTGCCAGGACAGCACCACGCAAAACATTGATGTGGAGCTCATCCAGGAAGACATCCCCGTCTATCACCACATCTGCCTCGGTGAGTCGGTAGAGCTCAATCCCAACTACAACCCGTCTTACTTCTACCTCTGGTCGCCTTCCGATGGCATCGCAGGGCAGGAAACTTCTCCCAATCCCATCGCCATGCCGACCCAGACGACCACCTATACGGTTACCATCACCAAAGGCGGAGATACGCCCTGCACCATCCAACGCAGCGTAACCGTAGAAGTCGAGACAGCCCTCCCGCAACTGGACTTCAGCACCCACATCGCCTGCGATGGTCTGACCATAGAGTTTACCAACCTCAGCACCAACGCCTCGGGCTATGTCTGGGATTTTGGAGACCCCTCCAACCCCAACGACACCTCCACCGAAGAAAACCCAAGCTACACCTATCCCGCCATCGGCACCTACAGCGTAACGCTGATGACAGATGCCTCTAACTTCTGCGGCGATACCATTACCATGGATATCACCATCCCGCAGATAGAGCTACAGGCGGGCTTTACTTACGAAATTTCGGATTGCGAGGTAGATCACGAAACCATCGCCTTTTACGATGCCTCCTTCAACTCAACCCTCGGCAACATCGTCTCCTGGCAGTGGCAATTCGGTAACCTCGGTATTTCCAATGAGCAAAATCCCGTCTTCACCGTCTATCAAAGCGGCACCTTTGACGTTACGCTTACCATCACCACCGACGAGGGCTGTACCAACAGCTATACGGAAACTGTGAACGTACAGCTCATCTCCGTGAATGTGCCCGATTCCACCCTGCTTTGCCTTGGCGATACGCTTACGCTAAATGCAGGAGGCTCCCCCGACTTCGAGTACGCGTGGAGTCCTGCTTCGGCCATCATCGGCGACCCCACAGCGCCTTCCGTGCAGGTAGCGCCTCAGCAGACGACCACCTACACGGTGGAAATCACCCAACTCGGCTTCGATACCTGCTCCATCACCCGCACCATTGAGGTCTTTGTTCCTCCGGCCATCGGCCTGACGCTGGACCCCGCTGCGGATGTGCTTACCTGCGATTCCATCGCAAGCATAAGCGCTCAAACCACAGAACTCGCCTCCCTGCAGTGGTTTGAAAACGGAGACCCCATCTTACCTCTGCCGGGCACCGATTTAACCGTAGAGGTCTCCGGTGTCAACACCTATCAGGTCGTAGCTACCGATATCTATGGTTGCACCGAAGAAGAAAGCCTCACCATAGCCGGAGGCCCCGTAGATGTAGAGGTAACGCCCGATCAGTTCGTCTGTACCGGCGAACCCATCGTCGTCATGGCCACCAACCTCGATACCAACGACATCATCCAATACCAATGGACCATCGAAGGCGCCGGCACCCTGATGAATGAGGACCAACCCACGCCCATCATCGGCAGCCCGCCCGGCACCAGTACCATCACGGGTACTTTCACCAACCAATTTGGCTGTAGCCAAACGGATACCATCTTCCTCGCCGTGGTGGATGCCGGCATCTCCCTCGGATTTACCTACGAAATCCTCTGCGATGGCCTGACAGTAGAGTTCACTAATACCAGCCAAAATGCCTACGACTTCGTCTGGGACTTTGGCGTACCCGGTACGGATGCCGATACCTCTACGGCAGTCAATCCCACTTTCACCTTCCCGGGCCTGGGTACTTATCCGGTTACCCTCGACATCGCCTATGATGTGGATTGTGCCGTGCCCATAACCATACCCATAGACATCGTCGAGCCCATCATGCTGCCGGCCTTTACCTACGATTACGTGAACTGCGAAGAAGACAGCATCCTCATCGCCTTCACCGATGCCTCTACCAGCACCCTGACCAGCCCCATCAACCAATGGAATTGGACCTTCAGCAACGGCCAAACCTCCACCGAGCAGAATCCGGTCATCACCGTAGTCCCCGGCGACTCTCCGCTGACGGTACAACTCACCGTGACGACGGAAATCGGCTGCCAGGGCGAAACGGCTGAATCCCTCAACTTTACCTTTACCGAAGTCTTCCTGCCGGATACCCTGGTGCTCTGCTATGGCGATACCGCCCAGCTCAACCCGGGGGCCAATCCGGCTTACGATTACCTCTGGACGCCGGCAACGGGCCTGGACGATCCCACATCGGGCTCGCCCCTCGCTTATCCTACGGAGACCACCACTTATACCCTGCACATCACCAACTACGAGGGCGCCGATACCTGCAGCCTGGAAAAAACAGTAACGGTCTTCGTGCCGGAGCAAATCCAACTGGCCATTGAGCCCGGCGATTCGACGCTGACCTGCGGGCCGCCCGTATTGTTGGAAGCCTCCGTCAGCCCGGGAACGCCCGATGACTACAACTACACCTGGACAAACGAAAACGGCGTGCTCATCGGAACGGATCCGAACATCTCCGTTCTGCCCGATTCCACAGCCACCTATTATCTCGAAGTGACCAATCCATACGGCTGCATCGGCCAGGATGAAATTTTCGTCACCAATGGCGATATAGATTACGAAACCGACCCACAAATCATCACCTGCCCGATAGACTCCCTGCAACTGTCGCTCATCAATTTGGACAGCTTTGACCAACTGACCATCTTCTGGCAAGCCGGTCAGAATGGCAGCATTTTGTCCGACCCCACAGGCTTTGAGGTCTGGGTTGCAGCCGAGCCCGATACGGCTACTTTCAACTACGCTTTGGTCAATCAGTTCAACTGCGTAGAAACGGGAAGCATCGAAGTCCTGACCTCCGATTTCGAGGCCGTCGTTCAGGATACCGTCGAAGCCTGCCCTGGCATAGGCGTACCCGTCAATCCCGTCGGCAATCCCGCCTACAGCTACAACTGGATGCCCGGTACGGGCCTGGACGACAGCACCAGCTACAACCCCACGGCCACGCTCTGGGAAGACCAACTCTACGACGTACTTGTCGGCTACGACAACGGCCTGGTTTTCTGTGCCGATACCCAGCAGGTTCTCGTGCTCGTCAACCCCGACATCGAGCTTACTGCTCAGCCGGATACCATCCTTTGCGATACGACAGAGATTAGCCTTTCGGCAAATGCTGCTGTGCCCGTAGTGAGTTTCGACTGGTATGAGGACAGCCTCGGTGGCGACTCCTTTGCCAACGGGCCCGTAGTGCCCGTTACACCCCTCGGTACGGTGGACTACTACGTCATCGCTACCGATAGCCTGGGTTGCTTCGATACCGCTATGGTAACCGTAGATGCCTACCCGCTCGCCATCAGTCTTCAATCCTGGTACGACCTCTGCCTCTACGAAGAGGTTGAGCTGGAAGTCGTCAACGAGGCCCCCGTGCAGGAGCTGACTTATGTTTGGTCGCCCGATACGCTCTTTGGAATACCGCCTTACGGAGCTGTGGAAACCGTAGCGCCCTTAGAAGACACAGAGGTGAGCGTGGTCGTTACCAATCAATACGGATGTGAAGACACCCTGACGACCTTCATCAATGTGGTGGATGTCTATACCGGCCTCTTCGCCGATGCCGAGCCGGATACCATTTTCCAAAACTCGGGAGAAACCAGCCAATTGACAACGGTAGAGATTCCGGATTATATCTACTACTGGGAGCCCGCTTCCACGCTTTCAGATCCGAACATCTTCAACCCCATTGCCTCTCCCGAAGAAACAACGACTTACACCATTACGGTAGAAGGCGAGGCCGGTTGCCAGGCCTCTGCCGAAGTAACCGTATATGTCATCACGCCCGAATGTGGCGAACCGGTCATCTTTGTGCCCACAGCTTTTACCCCCAATGGCGATGGGCAAAACGATGTGCTAAAGGTCTATGGCAACAGCCAGGCCAATTTCTTCTTTGATGAATTCTACTTCACCGTGTACGACCGATGGGGGCAAAAGCTCTTCGAAACCACCGACCCCGAACAGGGTTGGGACGGCACCTACAAAGGCGAAGCGCTGCAGCCCGACGTTTATGGCTTCTATCTGAAAGTGCGCTGCTACAATGGAGAAGAATTCTTCAAAAAGGGAAGTGTAACACTGTTGAGGTAGGACTCAGGCCGGCTGGCAGGTATGCCGTCCGGTTACATACTTGAGGCGAAGTGGCTTGAGAAGCGAAAGCCGCTTAAACTCCCGAAGCAGGGAGCTTGATGTTAGACCATTTCGACTTGAGCGTAAAACTTCGTTCACAGGAGCTGATGACGGGCAAAAAATCTTGCCCGTCATCAGCTCCTTATATTTGAAACTCAAACGACAGAAGATGTTGAAGCATTACAAATTTTATGCATTGGCCTTTTTCCTCAGCCTCCCCCTGCTCGGGAAGGCGTCGCATATCGTAGGTGGTGAAATCACTTATGAATGCCTCGGGAACGATATGTACAAAATCTCTCTCGAAATCTACAGGGACTGCTATTTTGGCAATCCCCTGGCCTATTTTGACGATCCCGCGCACATAGGGGTTTTTGATCAAAACAACATGCTGGTCATGGTTGTTGACATGCCTTTTACGGGTATGGATGACACGCTGTCGGCCATCTTTAATGACCCCTGTCTCTTTGATCCGGGTGACGTCTGCGTGCACACTACGCATTATGAAAAAATTGTAACCCTACCGACGGTGCCGGGAGGCTACCAACTCGTCTATCAGCGCTGTTGCAGGAATCAGACCATTTCAAACATCACCAATCCGGATGAGAGTGGTATGACCTTGCTGACCTACATCTCCGAGGAAAGTATGCTGCAATGCAATAGCGGCCCGGACTTTACTTTTATCCCTCCCATTTTTATTTGCGTCAATAAGCCCATTGTCTTTGACCACTCGGCTGTGGATGCCGAAGGCGACTCTCTGGTGTACAGATTGTGTACGCCTTATGTAGGCGCGACCTCCTCTGACCCTTATCCCGATGTGCCTTCCAATCCGCCTTATGACACGGTGGTTTGGGTGGACCCGCCCTATAACCTCGACAATGTATTGGGTACCGACTCTACTGTTTTAACCATAGACCCGCAAACGGGCCTGCTCACCGGCTTCCCTACCAACCAGGGGCAGTTCGTCGTCAGCATCTGCGTAGAAGAGTACCGCAACGGGCAACTCCTCTCCAGCATGAGGCGCGATTTTCAGTACAACGTGGGCGTCTGCGGAGAGGTTACTTCTTCCTTCTTCGTACCGGATGCTCAATGTGACAACCTGACTGTAAATTTCGACAACCAAAGCTCTGTTTACGCTTCGGAATACCTCTGGTATTTTCAGTATCCGGACACTACGGCCTCTTCTACGCTCGAAAACCCCACCTACACCTATCCCGATACGGGCACTTATACCATCATGCTCATCGCCGATCCAAACAGCGTTTGTGCAGATACCTTCTTCAGGGATATCTATCTGCAATACAACTCTCTCTTTGCAGAGTACGATTTGCAGGTGTTCGATTGCTCAGACAGCTCGGTGGTCAGCCTGTTTGACCATTCCTACGATACCATATCAGCTCCGGTCGCCTGGCATTGGACGCTGACTTACGATACCATTACGCTGACTTCCAACGAGCAGAATCCAAACTTTTACGTGCCCAACCCGAGCTCGGGCACGGTAACTATGCAGGTGCTTTCGCAAAACGGCTGCGAGCAATCGCTGACATTGCCCTGGGAGGCAGGGCAGGATTTCCCCGGCCAGGTCATTCCCGATACGGCCTATGCCTGCGAAGGACAATTGGCTTACCTCAACCCCAATGCAGATGACATTGTCGCCAGCTCCTACCTCTGGCAGCCCGGAGCGCCGCTCAGCGACTCCACCGCAACCAACCCCTCGGTGCAGGCAGACTCCGTCATGCACTTCACGGTTTACATCCAATCTCCTGCCAACTTCTGTGAGTTTTCCAAAGAGGTAACAGTGGTTCCTCTTCCATATCCCGACTTGACGACACCTGATTCCATTTTGCTCTGTTATGGAGAGTCGGTGGTTCTGAACCCGGGGGGCAATCCAAACTATCACTATTCCTGGTCCTCTTCGGGTGCGCCTTTATCCGATCCCGAGGCAGTAAGCCCGGAGGTGTCGCCTGAAGAGACTACGATTTACACGGTAGAAATCACGGCCCCCGGTCCGGATACCTGTGTAACCACCCGCCAGGTGTTGGTGCACGTGCCGCCGCCCATAGGCTTGCAGCCTTTTTCCGATATGGTTACCTGTGATTCCGCATTGACTTTGACGGCACAGACCGTGGAGTTTACAACCGTCTTTTGGTTTGAAAACGGCCAGCCCATTTTGCCGCCCAGCGATCAAATCACTGTAGAGGTCTCGGGCGAAAATGAGTATATGCTCAATGCCGTGGACGTCTATGGCTGTGTAGCGGCCGACACCTTTACCGTCGCAGGCGGTCCCGTAGATGTGGAAGTTACGCCTGCTGCCGTAGAGGCCTGCACCGGCGAACCCATTCAGATCCAGGCAACGAACCTCGATCCCAACGATCAACTTTCGTACTCCTGGGAGGTGATCGGTTCGGGTAGCCTTTCGGCAAATGATATCCCGAATCCCGTTTTCACCGGCTCCCAGGCGGGTACGACACTCGTTGTCGGTACTTTTACCAGTCAATACAATTGCAGCACTCAGGATACTGTGGAAATCACCCTCGTCAGCGGCAATGCCCAGTTGGCTTTTACCTATGAAATCCTCTGCGACGGCCTCAGCGTGCAATTCATCAATCAAAGCGTGAATGTGGATTCCTTCTTCTGGGACTTCGGCGTACCCGGTACGGATACCGATACCTCTACCCTGGAAAATCCCGTTTTCACCTTTCCCGATCTCGGCTCCTACAACGTAACCCTCAGCATCCCCTATGCCGTGAGCTGTGGCTTTCCGGTAAGCATTCAGGTTGACATCACCGACCCCATTCTACAGGCTGATTTCTCCTACGACTATGCCAGCTGTGCCGAAGACAGCATCGCCATCTCCTTCACCAACGAAACCGTCAGCACCCTGACGGGACAAACCATAGACTCCCTGCAGTGGACCTTTAGTAATGGCCAAACTTCCACCGAGGCGAATCCCGTCATCTGGGCCTACCCGGGAGACTCCCCCCTCATAGCCATGCTGGAAGTCTTTACCTCAGGCGGCTGTATGGACGACAAGGCAGATACCCTGTTGCTGAATTTTACGGAAGTATTCCTGCCCGATACCGTAGTGCTTTGCTTTGGCGATACGACCCAGCTCAACCCGGGCGCCAATCCCGATTACGAATACCTCTGGACGCCTGCCACCGGCCTGAGCGACCCCACTTCGGGCTCGCCCCTGGCTTTCCCCACGGAGACGACCACCTATACCCTGCATGTTACCAACAACCAGGGCGCCGATACCTGTCAACTCGAACAAACGGTAACGGTCTTCGTGCCGGAAGACATCCAACTCGACATCCTGCCCGGCGATTCCCTTATCACCTGCGGCCCTCCCGTATTACTCGAAGCCCAGGTCAATGTAGATGTTGACTACCAATGGACGAATGGCGGTGGGGTAATCATCGGCTCGGATTCCAGCATTACCGTTTTGCCGGACTCCACAGACACCTATATCCTGGAAGTCAGCGATCAGTACAATTGTACGGATACGGCTCAGACCGTCGTAACCAACGGCACCATAGATGTACAAACAGACAACGAGCTGTTTGTCTGTCCCGCCGATTCCATCCTGCTCTCCATCCTCAACCTGGATTCCTTTGACAGCCTGAGCGTTGTCTGGACGGCGGGCCCGGGAGGAACCATCCTCTCCGATTCCACGGCTTTGGAGGTTTGGGTCAGCACTTCAACAGGCACCGTCAGTTTTAGCTATGTCTTGCAAAATCAATTCGGTTGTGAAGAAACCGGCGAAGTCCTGGTACACACCTCCGACTTTACGGCAGCCGTACAGGATACCGTAGAGGCCTGTGCCGGTGTGCCCGTTGAGCTGAATCCCGATGGCAACCCGGCTTACGATTACCTTTGGATTCCGGGGACGGGCTTAGACGACAGTACCTCCTACAATCCCACAGCCATCCTGTACGAAGACCAGCTCTACACCGTCATCATCAGCAATGACGATGGCTTTGCGTTTTGTTCGGACACTCAGTATGTTTATGTGCATATTTACCCGCTCATAGAGCTGGAGGCTTATGCCGAGCCCGACACCGTCTTGTGCGATACGGATACAGCCATGCTTTTCGCCACGGCTTCCGTGCCGGTGAGCCTCACCTGGCATGAAGGAAGCGTTGACGGCCCGATTGTCGGCACAGGTTCGCCCATCACCGTTGCTCCCGAAGGCACGCTTACCTATTATGTGATCGCCACCGACAGCTTCGCCTGCATGGATACGGCAGAGGTAAGTCTGTACCACTATCCTTTACAGGTGAGTCTGGCTCCCGAATACAACTTCTGCGATTACGACGACTTCTGGGTGCAAGTCATCAACGGAGACCCCGATCAGGAATTGACCTATCTCTGGTCGCCGGATTCCGTCCTCTTGCCACCTCTGGACTCCTCGGCGGTCTATGTGGATGCCGACGGCGATGTGCAACTGAGCGTACTCGTCACAAATCAATACGGCTGTGACACCACTTTATATACGCAGGTGCACTTTATCCATGTCGGCTTAGGACTCTTTGCAGAAGCTGAGCCCGATACCATCCTGCTCGGCTCCGGCGAAACCAGCCAATTGACTACCGTGGACCTCCCCGGCTATCAGTATGACTGGATGCCGCCCTTTACGCTTTCCGACCCGACGATTTACAATCCCGTAGCTTCGCCGGAGGAAACCACTACTTATACGGTATCGGTTGTAGAGCCCGTTGCCGGCTGTACGGCAGAAGCCGAGGTAACGGTCTATGTCATCACGCCCGAATGCGCCGAACCGGTCATTTTTGTGCCAAGCGCTTTCACGCCCAATGGCGATGGCAACAACGATGTCCTCTACGTCTATGGCAACGACCAAAGCGATTTGTTCTTCGACGAATTTTATTTCGTCATTTACGACCGCTGGGGCCAAAAGCTCTTCGAAACCACCGATCCCAAACAGGGATGGGATGGCAGCTATAAGGGCAAGGAGTTGCCGCCCGATGTCTATGGCTTTTACCTCAAGGTGAAATGCTACAACCAACAGACTTTCACCAAAAAGGGCAATGTGTCTTTGCTGAGGTAGCATTTGGCGAAAGCCGGAGAGAAAAATAGCCAGGCTTAGTCTGACAGATGACGTGAATTTGCGGACTACTGAATTTTGGACATCTTACCGTCTAAATTTTTAATGAACCATTAAATAAGAAAACCGCATCATGCAAGACATTCTTCAGGAAGGCACCCTGGCCATTTTTCTCTCCGGCTTGATGCTGGTTGCGTACTTTGCGCTGTACAAAAATCCGCGCATTTTGGGCGCGCTTGCAAGGCGCTACGGGGAGGAGCGTGGCCAGGAGTACGCCATTTATTTGCAAAAATTTTGGGGTGTGCTCTTGTTTGGCCTGCTGCCCTGGCTGGTTTTTGCTCTCACCCAAAAGGAGCACGGTCTGAGTGACTACGGCTGGGCCTGGCGCCTGGACGGGCCCACCCTCAAGTGGTCGCTCCTCCTCACGCCCGTGATGATTCTGATGACCTGGATTTCCACCCGCAAGGAAGACAGTCTGGCCCAATACCCCGAAATACGCCGCCCGGATTGGGATAGGCCTCTGCTGTTTCGCTCTGCCCTCGGCTGGATTTTGTACCTCCTCGCCTACGAGTGGATGTTTCGGGGATGGCTGTTGTTTGCTGCCTTTCGGCAAATGGGGCTCTGGCCTGCCATAGCCGTCAACACAGCGATCTACGCTTTGGCGCATGTGCCTAAGGGCCCCCGCGAAGCCTTTGGCGCCATGCCCCTCGGCATAGCCCTCTGCCTCATCTCGATTCAAACCGGCTCTTTCTTCGTCGCTTTTTTCCTGCACGTGGTGCTGGCCCTGTCGAATGAGTGGTTTTCGCTTTACTTTCGTCGGGATAGGGGTGAATAAAGAGCATTGTCTATGCATTTGAAGTCTTTAGGATGAGCTTGTAGAAGCCCACGTTCTGTTATTGTCATTGACGGTGCCCAATAGTGACGTAATAGAACGCGGATGACGCGGATGACGCGGATTTTCGCGGGTTTAAACCTGTTCAACTTGACAGCCCACTTTCCAAAGGAGGCGGGAGGCCCCCCCCTTCAGGGGTTGGGGGAGCGGGAGGCCTGTCAGATGACGCGGACTTCGGCAGGCTCAGTCTAAAGATTTTCGCGGGTTTAAGCCTGTTCAACGCAAATTTGCAAGCAGAGTTGTAAATTTGCATGGTAAATCAGTTTTTTACGTCTTATGTA
>WGBN01000331.1 GCA_015494245.1 Saprospiraceae bacterium
CTACTTCGCCGGCGAAGTTCTCAACATAGACGGCCTCACCGGAGGCTTCAACTTCCAGGCCGCCTGGACCGGAGGTTTTATTGCGGGCAGCTCGATGGGATTGAGGGTTGAAGGTTGAGCGTTGAGCGTTTAGCGTTTAGCGTTTTTAGCCATGTAACGTGAACTGGCCCTCCCCTTCAGGGGCCGGGGGCGAGTTCGGCCTTGCTCGCTCAGCAGCGGGCGGCCTGCCTCACCCATCAGAGTTCAACTTCGCTCACCAAACCCGCGGGCAGGCCCTCCCCTTCAGGGGCCGGGGGCGCGGGCGGCCTTGCTCACTCACCAGAGTTCGGCCTTGCTCACTCACCAGAGTTCGACCTTGCTCACTCACCAGAGTTCGGCCTTGCTCACTCACCAGCGGGCGGCCTTGGCTTTTCAAGGATAGCTCTGCTCTAAAATTTTGCAAACCGTCTATCACTACTTTCCGATACTTAAGCCTATCACAATTTAGCAATTTCCCCACAGGTTCAGCGGGCTGAAGCCCGCCCCGCAGCGCTAAACCCTAAACGAAATGTCACCCCATAGACACATCCGCTCAAAAAAAAGCCTTTCCTTTGTATCGCAAGAAATTTATTCAACACCAAAGCAATTTTTGATATGATTCGTTACCTGCTTCTTCTCAGCCTGATTTTTGGCGTAAGCCTCAACAAGAGCATGGCTCAAAATGCGCTCTACCACAGAGCACAAATATCACTCAAAGGGCATCAGCTCTCCAAGCTGGCACAGCTCGGCATAGAAACCGACCACGGCCAACTGGCACCCGGGCGCTACCTCATCAACGACTTCTCCGAGGCAGAGCTCGCCCGCATCCAGGAAGCCGGCTTCTCTTACCAAATCCTCATCGAAGACGTCGGCAGCTACTATGCCAATCCCAACCGGCAGCCGGAAACTTTGGCTTTCGCCAAATCCCAAAACTGCGAAGAAGGCAGCTTCGACTGGGGCTACGAAACACCCCAACACTACGAAGACGGCTCTATGGGCGGCTACTTTACCTGGCAGGAAATGGTGGACATACTCGACCAAATGCGCGCAGCATACCCCCAACTCATCTCCGCCAAACAAGTGGCCGGACTCTCCCACGAAGGGCGCCCCATCTACTGGGTACGCGTCTCCGACAATCCCGATGCCGATGAGGAAGAACCGGAAATCCTCTACACCGCCCTGCATCACGCCCGCGAGCCCAACAGCCTCTCTCAAATGATTTTCTACCTCTGGTACCTGCTCGAAAACTACGACTCAGACCCGGAAGTCCAATACCTCGTGGACAACACGGAAATGTACTTCATCCCCTGCGTCAATCCCGACGGCTATGTCTATAACGAGACCATCGCCCCCGAAGGCGGCGGCCTCTGGCGCAAAAACCGCTGGGTAAACCCCGACAATGGCGACACCAACGGCGTGGACCTCAACCGCAACTACGGCTACAACTGGGGCTATGACAATTACGGCTCCTCCGACAATCCCGAAAGCAACGTCTTCCGCGGTACAGCACCTTTCTCCGAGCCCGAAACCCAGGCCGTGCGCCAACTCGCCAACGCACATCAGTTTCAAATCGCCCTCAACTACCACACCTACGGCAATCTGCTCATCCACCCCTGGGGCTACAACGACCAGCCCACCACCGAAGACGCCATCTTCAAGGGCTTCGGAAAAGTCATGACCCGCGACAATCAATACCTCGTCGGCACCGGCGTAGAGACCGTGGGCTATATCGTCAATGGCGACAGCGACGACTGGATGTATGGCGAACAATCCGAAAAGCCCCGAATCTTCTCCATGACCCCCGAAGTCGGCCCCAGCTTCTGGCCCGCACCCTCCCAAATTGACGAGCTCAACAAATCCGTCATGCGGCAAAATCTCGCAGCTGCCCATCTGCTGCTCAATTACGTCGAAGTAGAAGAAGTGATTCCCCAAAATAACCTCTTCGCCGACGGTCAAATAGAACTCTCCGCCAAACAATACGGCCTCCAGGCCGGAGACGTGGACCTCTGGGTCGAGGGCTTAGAGCCTTACCTTTCGGTAAATGCAAACCCGCAAACACTACAACTCCAACAACTCGAAGAAACCACCCTGAGCATCCCTTTCTCCATAAGTACAGACGCTCAAACAGGAGACCCGCTGACCTTCGTCATCCACACAGACAACGGCCTGTACGAAAGAACGGACACCTTGCAAAAGACCTACCTGCAAGGCACTTCCGAAACCCTCTTCAGCGATGCCGGCGACAACCTCGACAACTGGGCAAGCTATGAAACCTGGGGAATTACCTCCGAAGACTACCACTCCCCTTACTCTTCTTTCACCGACAGCCCCAACAGCACCTATGGAGACAATGCCTATCATGTCATTGCCCTCGACCAGTTCATCAGCATACCCGAAGATGCCCTCGCTGCCGAACTGACCTTCTACGCCAAATGGGAAATTGAAAACAACTGGGATTATGCCCAGGTATTCGCCATTGCAGGCAACGACCCCACCCCCATCCCCCTCTGCGGTAAATACACCAATTTCGGCAGCGGCAACTTCCAACCCAATGGCGAACCCCTCTACGACGGCACTCAAAATGAATGGGTCGAAGAACATATAGACC
>WGBN01000332.1 GCA_015494245.1 Saprospiraceae bacterium
GGATTACTACGATCCTACCGACCAGACTTCCTGCACGGCCTGGAACTACTACGCCTCGGCGACTTCCAATCCGGAGGCCCAGGCTGCCGTGGCGCTGCGCAACTTCGCCTCGGCCTATGAGCAGGGCTATTTCCCGCTCATCCACTGCGGCACCAGCTTTGGCCACTACAAGGAAGTGCGCCATGCGCTCGTGCATCAGCCTGAGCTGCGCCGCAAAGTACGCGACATCATGAAGCGCCTCGGCAAGCCCTTTGTCATTCCCGAGGAAATCGTCCACTACAGCGAGTGGGTGCTGGCCATGCGCCATCGCATAGCCGAACGCCAGGTCATTGACATGAGCAACATCACCGCCACGGTTCACCCGGCCTGCCACTACCACAAGCTCATCGAAGAGGACGCCATTTACGATCCCGAAATTTACGGCGCCCAGCGCACGGCCATCGTCTCGGCTACGCTCAAGGCCCTGGGCATTACCGTAGGCGATTACTCCTCCTGGTTTGATTGCTGCGGCTTTGGCTTCCGCCACATCCTCGTTTCGCGCGACTTCTCCCGCTCCTTTGCGGTGCAGCGCAAGATTGAGGTGATGAAAGAAGAGGTGAACCCCGACATCGTCGTTACCCACGATACCGGCTGCGTAACCACCCTCGACCAAAGCCAGTTTGCCGGAAGGGCCCACAACAAAAAGGTAGGCCTGCCCGTCATGTCAGATTCGCAGATTGCCGCCCTCGCCATGGGCGCCCATCCCTATAAAGTGCTCCAGCTCCACTGGCACAATACGGACAACAAGCCCTTCCTCGAAAAACTCGGCATAGACCACGAGAAAATGTGGGCAGAGTTCCAGGCTGCCGTGGACAAGATCAAGAGCGGCGAGATGGAGTATCTCACCTGGGATGAAGCAGACAAGTAACAGACGTTTGACTAACTGATAAAATGAAAAAGAATTAGCATTATGGCCAATCAAAACATTCTGATCATCGGCGGAGGCCCTGCCGGTATTGAAGCAGCCAAAGGCGTGGCTGCCATGGGATTCAAAGCCATACTCGTCGAAAAGCGCGACCGCCTCGGCGGCACGCCCGATGAAGCGCAGTACGCTGCCCTCACTCCCGACCTGCGGGATGCCGAAACAGCGCTGAATGAAATGAAAGCTCCCCTCGAAGGCAACCCCAATGTAGAGGTGATGTACAACACCCTGGTTACGGGCGCTTCCGGCTCTGTGGGCGATTTCACCATCAAAGCCATTCAAATGGGCAAAGAGGTCGAAATTAAAGCCGGAGCCGTCATCATCAGCACGGGCTTTACGCACTTCGACCCGGGGCGCGAGACCCAGAAGTACGGCTACTATGAGTTCGACGACGTCATCACCCTGACCGATGCCGAAAAGATGCTCAAGGCACACAACTTCGTGCGCCCCTCCAATGGCGAAAAGCCCAAGCGCGTGTGCTTCATCCAGTGCGTCGGCTCGCGCGACCGCCGTCTCGGCAATGAGTACTGCTCCAAAGTCTGCTGCGGCATAGCCTCTAAGCAAGCCATCGAAATCCGGCAGCTGCTGCCGGATTGCAAGGTCTTCATCTTCTACATAGACATGCGTATGTATGGCTATTGGGAAAACGAAATTTACTGGCCGGCTCAGGAAAAACACAAAGTCAACTACGTCAAAGGCATGGCCACGGAGATTGTGCGCAAGGGCGACAAGCTGCTCGTCAAGGGCGAAGACACCACCCTGCGCCGCCCCATGGAAATCCCCATGGATATGGTCATCCTCTCCGTAGGTATGGAACCCAGCGAGGGTACCAAGCAGATGGCCTCCATCTTTGGCATCGGCCAAAACAAGTACGGCTTCCTCGAAACGACAGGTGGGCCTCTGGATACCGTCTCCACCTCCGTGCCGGGCGTATTTGCCGCAGGTGCATGCACGGGGCCGGCCGACCTGGAAGACAGCGTCTCCATGGGCGGGCTGGCAGCCATGAAAGCCATGATTGCCGTGCGCCAGGCCGATGCAGTGCCTGCCTGAGAGCCTGAAACCGAAAACACGCAACATGCCTCAAATCGTAGATACCGACACGGCTCGCGAATTTATGAAGGAAACCCTCGACAAGGTCGAGGAAATCCTGCTGGTACAAATCACGCAGGACCTTCAGCGCAAAAGCGATTGGTTTGTGGACAAACTCCGCGCCGATGCCTTGGCCACTTACGGCCCGGAGCAGATGCGGGAGCTGCTGTCCAAAATCTTTTGCACGAGGCGCCGGCTTAAGCTGTTCGATGAGCAGGTGGACTATACCGACTTGAGGGATGCCGTGGCAGCCCTGCTGCACGGCGAAGCTCCCGTCGCTCAGCGCTTCGAAGACTTCGTGCAGCGCTTTCCGGATTTGGACATCCGCCTGCGCAGAGAGCTTGCCGGGGAGTTGTTGCACTTCACCTTTCCGCATCGCTATTGGCTCTGGAGCCGCTGGATGTGGGACCCCAAAACAAAAACGGGTGCCCTGCCACTGGTGGTTACGGAGGAGTACAGCTTTGAGGGAAAGAGCGAGGGCGAGCGCTATATGCAAATCGGCAAGGCCGTGGCTTTTGTACACGAGGTGGGCGATGCCGCCGGCTTCCAGACGTTCAGCAAAAACATGTTTGGAACGGATGTCTTCCTCACCAGCGTGTATGTCATCTACGTCTATACCATCTTGCGCATGCGTATGACCCAGGAGTTCAACAAGGTGATGCCCGGCCTGACGGAGTTCTCCCGCCGCTTGCTGGGGGTGTTGCACGATTTTCGGGAAGCAGAAACGACTACATCGTCTTAAACCATATCATTTTGGCTGCACCTCGCGGGGTGGCAGCTTCTTAAAAAGCGATTGTTATGCCAGTTGATAAGAATCAAATCGTAGAAAAGGACAAAGCCGTCGTGGACGGTGTGGAGCTCTCAGCGGAGTGGAACCGCTTTTTTGAGCAGCGCGTGGTCTTTGATTACGATACTACGGCACTGGACAAAGTGACGGAGATCGAAGGCGCCGAGTCCATGGGCTGGTGCTATCAGTGTGGCCAGTGCGTGCCCGTCTGTCCGGTGGACAATGTGGGCGAGTATGGCCCGCGCAAAATCTTCAGAAACCTCCAGTTGGGCATAGACCTCTTTACCAGCGACGACCTTTGGAAGTGTACGACCTGCATGAACTGCCTCAGAGTCTGCCCCAAAGACGTCAATATGATTGACATCATGCCCGCCATACGGGCCGAGGCCGTCATGGATGCCAATGTGCCCGAAGAACTGCAGGAGGCCTTTGAAAACACCTTCGAGTACGGCAACCCCCTGGGCGAATCCCAGCGCAAGCGCGCCGACTGGATCAAAGAAACCGGTTCGGAAGTGCCCATTATGAAGGAAATCAAGCGGCCGGTAGATGTGCTCTGGTTCGTAGAGTGCTATCCGGCTTACCACAGCCGCGGCAAAGAGGCCAGCGCCGCCCTCGCTAAGGTACTCAACCTGCTCGGCGTGGACTTCGGCGTGCTCGGTACCGAAGAGAAATGCTCCTGCGACTCCCAGCGCCTCGCCGGCGAAACGGGCCTGTTTGAGGAATTTGCGGAGCACAACATCGGACTCTTCAAGAAGTACCAGTTCAACAAGATCATGGTAACTGACCCGCACGCCCTCAATGCCTTCAAGAAGGAGTATCCCAAAATGGGCGCCGAGTACGAGGTGGAACACTACACCACTTTCCTCGCCAAATACCTCGACAAGCTGAACTTCTCCAAGACGCTGAACTACAAGGTTACTTTCCACGATCCCTGTTACCTCGGCCGCCACAACGGAGAGTTCGAAGCGCCCCGCAAGCTGATCGAAGCCATTCCGGGCGTCGAGCTGATCGAAATGCCGCGTTGCAAGCAGCAGAGCTATTGCTGCGGCGGTGGCGGCGGCGGCATGTGGCTCGATGGCTTCATGGCCGACCACATCTCAGAGCGCCTGTCCGAAAACCGCGTGCGCGAAGCCGTGGCCACAGGAGCCGATGTGCTGGTCGTCTGCTGCCCCTACGAAGTCTCCCGCTTCGAAGATGCCGTGAAGTCCACCGGCAACGAGGGCAAGCTGCAAGTCAAAGACATCATCGAATTGATTGTAGAAGCATTGTAAAACGAGCGTTTCTCCCGGCCGGCTGCGGGCTTTATGCAAGCGCTGCGCCTGCGGGGGGAAACCCTTATCCAACAACCCATAAGTCGTATGGCACAAAAAAAACAAATCGAATTGCGCACCGACCTGATGTACGACCCCGTTGAAAGCCTCTGGGTAGAGGTCAAAGACGGCATAGCGCGCATAGGTCTCAGCCCGCTGGTGCAGGAGTCCACAGGCTCTTTTGTGGCAGTGCGCTTTAGCGAGCCCGGCACCTCCTTAGACAAGGGCGAGTCTTTCGTCAGCCTCGAAGCCGAGAAGCATGTGGGGCACCTCAAAGCGCCCTTCTCCGGCATGGTGATGAATGTGAACGAAGAGGTGGTGGAGCACCCCCGCCTCATCAACACCGACCCCTACGGCCGGGGCTGGCTGGCAGAAATCCGACTGAGCCGTCCCGAAGAGCTGGAGGACTGCATTCAGGGTGAAGAGGCCGTGAGGGCCTGGTTTGAAGCTGAATTGAAGAAATACAACGACAAAGGATGGTTAGCACAAGCCTGACACGAGAGGAATTGTTCAGGGAGGCATTTGCCGTAAGGCGCCAAAACTTCCCCAACGACATCAGCTTCTACGCTCCCGGGCTGAAGCACTACAGCATCCCCGAGTTTGAGCAGAAGAACCCTCAGGCCTTTTTACCCATCAGCCTGACGGGCAAGGCCTGCGCCCTGGATTGCGACCACTGCGACGCCAAAATCCTGGAGCCCATGCTCGCGCTCGATCGCCGCGAAGGGCTGTTTGAGATGTGCAAGCGCCTCAAAGAACAGGGCACGGAATCGGTGCTCATCAGCGGAGGCTCCAAGAAAAACGGCCAGGTGCCCTTCATGCTGCACATTGACGACATTGCCCGCATCAAACAGGAGCTGGGCATGAAAATCATGATGCACACCGGCCTGGTGGACGAAGACATGGCCAAAGGCCTGGCCGATGCCGGCGTGGATGGCGTGGCGCTCGACATCATTGGCGACGACGACACCATACGCGATGTGTATCATCTCGAGGGCATCACCACCGCCGATTTTGACAAGACCCTGGCGCTGCTGGCCAAGTACGGCCTGAGCACGCGCCCGCACATCATCATCGGCCTGCACTACGGGCAGATTCGCGGGGAGGAGTACGCTTTGGAGATGATTTCCCGCTATCCCACCCACGCCCTTATTCTCGTGGTTTTCATGCCGCTGCACGACACGCCCATGGCGCAGGTGCAGCCGCCCCCGCCCGAAGAGGTGGGCGATTTCTTTGCCAAATCCCGCTTGGCCATGCCCAGGACCACCATCATGGTGGGCTGCGCACGACCCGGCGGCGAGCATAAAAAAGCCGTGGACCGCTACGCCGTGGAAAGCGGCCTGAATGGCATTGCCTATCCGGCCGAAGGCATCATAGGTTATGCCCGTGAGTTGGGGCTGAAGCCCCTGTTCTTTGAAAATTCCTGCTCCTGTGGCTGCTCATAAGTGGCGCTACATCGAAGAGGAGGGCGTCTCTGCCTGCCGGGGCTTGTCGGCCGATGAATACATGACCGAGGCTCAAACGGAAGAAGCAGAGCGGCAGGCCTGGCTGAAGCTCTACACCTATGCCGACCACTGCGCTTTGGTGGGGCGGTTTCAGCATTTGCAGGCCGAGCTGAATCTCGATTTTTGCCGAAAGGCAGGCATCCCTTACTCCCGTCGCCTGACCGGAGGCGGGGCCATCATCATGGGCAGCGGCCAGCTGGGCATCTGCCTGACGAGCCATACCGGGCGCTTCGACTTCAACCGGCTGCGCGAGTTGTATGTGCTTTTTTCTGCGCCCATCATCAACGCCCTGCAAGAGCTGGGGGTAGAGGCGGGCTTCCGCTCCCGCAACGATCTCGAAGTCGGCGGTAAGAAAATCGCAGGCCTCGGCATTTATGTCAGCCCCACGGGTTGCCTGCAATTTCACACCAGTCTCTTGCTGGACTTGGACGTCGGTCTCATGTTGCGCGTGCTCAACATCCCGCGCCAGAAGTATGACGACAAGCGCATGATTCGCTCCGTCGAGCAGCGCATCACCACCCTGAGGCGCGAGCTGGGGCGCGAAGTGCCGGCGGCAGAAATGCGGGCGCTCTTGAAAAAACACTACGCTGCCGCCTTCGGCGCGGAGCTCGAACAAGAGTCCTTCACAGGCGAAGAGCAGGCGCGCATAGATGAGCTGGCCGAACAGCGCTATTGCAACGAGGACTGGATTTTCCAGCACTCCCCTCAGCCCGACATGAACGGCATGGGGCTGAAAAAAACTGCGGCAGGCCTGTTGCGCACCTACATCGCTCTCAAAGGAGAGACGATCAAAAGCGTGCTCATCACCGGCGATTTTTTTCAGGGGCTGGAGGTTTTTAGAAAAGTGGAATCCCTGTTGAAGTGGAGCCCCTTAGAGCGGGATGCCATCGAGCAGGTGGTTCATTCGGCTTTCGCCAAATGGGAGGAAAGCCATAAGGAGTCTCTGCCGCTGCAGGCCTCCGAGCTTTGCGATGCCATTTGGATCGCAGCGCGACGGGCCAGGGCCGAGCACAAATTTACGTATCAGGGGACCTGTTATTACCCCAAATCTGAACATCCATAAAAGCGCAAATACAAAACAGATGAACAACATACCATTTCCATTGGAGGTCATCACCGAAGATGAAAAGAAATACAGCCCGGATTACGTGCGCATCAGCGCGGCCAGCGCCATGGCCCTGCGGCTGAAGTCGGGGCGTTTTGCCCGCGATTTTGCCTTTGGCGGCATCAACCTGCTGCTGAATTACGACAACGGCTGCCTGTCGGATTGCTCCTACTGCGGGCTGGCGCGTACCCGCCCGGGCGATTACGAGGAGAAGTCCTTCATCCGCGTGGAGTGGCCGCTCTACAGCACCGACGAGGTGATTGAGCGCATCGCCCGCTATGCTCCGCAGATGACGCGGCTTTGCATTTCCATGGTTACTCACGGCAGTGCCTATCGCGACACGCTCGACATCACCCGCCGCATAGCGGAAAAAGTGGATACGCCTCTGTCGCTCCTGGTCGCCCCGCCCGTTCTGAACCGCGAAAAACTGCAGACTCTCAAGGATGCCGGAGCCGACATGATCGGCGTGGGCCTGGATGCCGTCTCCAAAGAGACCTTCTTCAAGAACCGCACCGATGTGCCCAACGGCTCCCTGAGCTGGGACAACTACTGGGACATCATCTACGCCTCCCGCGACATTTACGGCCCCTGGAAGGTGAACGTACACACCGTCGTCGGGCTGGGCGAGACGGATTGGGACATGATTGACATTTTCTATCACCTTTACGAGCGGGAGATTTTCCCTTATCTCTTCTGCTTCAATCCGGAGCCCGATTCCCGCATGGGCGAGGCTCCCAAGCCGGAGATTACGCGCTGGCGCCGCATTCAGTTGGTCAAGCATTTGATCGAGCACTACGGCTTGGAGCGCGAGAAAATCAAATTTGACGAGCAGGGCCGCATGGTCGGTTTGGAGATGCCTTCCGGCAAATTGAAGGAAGTCATCGAAACCTTAGACAGCGGCATCCCTTTCATGACCGACGGCTGCCCGGGCGAAGACGGCGAAGTGGGCTGCACCCGTCCCTACGGAAGCTACCGCCCTACGGAATCGTATCGCGATTTTCCCTTCCGTCCGGAAGAGGATGACCTGACGATCATCCGCAGGGAGTTGAA
>WGBN01000333.1 GCA_015494245.1 Saprospiraceae bacterium
GGGTCGGGGAAGGTGATCCATATTTCATCCACTTCGGCGGGAGCGAAGAAGTGGTCTATGCACTCTATGCGCGTGCGCAGGAAGGCGGCATTTTCCAGTTTTTCCTGCAGAGCGGCTTGGGCGCCTTTCCACAGCCGCGCACCTTTGACGTCTAAGCCGATGAAATGGCGGTCGGGGTATCGGCGGGCGAGTTCCAGGGTATATTCTCCGTGGCCGCAGGCGAGTTCGAGGGTGATGGGGCGATCGGCTTTGAAGTGCAGTTTGTTCCACCGGCCGCGCATTTGGACTTCTTCACCGAGATGCGTGAGGGCGGGTTGTTGTACGTTGAAGTTTTCATAGACGTTGGGGAACGTCAGCAGTTCGGCGAATTTTTGGAGTTTGTTTTTGCTCATGGGCCGGGGCTTCAGTTGAGGTATTTGGCGACGATGGGCATTCGGCGTCCCATGCCGAAGGCTTTGGGGGAGACTCTCAGTACGGGTGCGGTTTGGTAACGCTTAAATTCGTTGATGTTCACCATGCGGAGGATGCGTTTGACGAGGGTGGGCTCGAAGCCGAGGGCGATGATTTCGCGTGGTCCCTGTCGTTTTTCGATGTACTGATAGAGAATGGGGTCGAGTATTTCGTAGGGCGGCAGGCTGTCGGTGTCTTTTTGGTCGGGTCGCAGCTCGGCCGAAGGCGGTTTTTCGATGATGTGTTGAGGGATGATTTCTCCTTTTTCGTTGAGCAGGCGGCTGAGGGCAAAGACTTCGGTTTTATAGATGTCGCCGATGACGGAAAGGCCTCCGGCGAGGTCTCCGTAGAGGGTGCCATAGCCCACGGCCATTTCACTTTTGTTGGTGGTGTTGAGCAGGATGTGCCCGAATTTGTTGGAGAAAGCCATGAGCAGCGTACCCCGGATGCGAGCCTGGAGGTTTTCTTCCGTTACGTTGAAGGGCAGGCCGGCGAAGCAGGGCTCTAATGTTTGCCGAAAGGCAGAAAATGTCTCTTCTATGGGAATCATCTCCGTTTTCATGCCGAGGTTTTCGGCCAGTTGGCGGGCATCGGTAACGGAGTGTTCGGAAGAAAATTCCGAGGGCATGATCAGGCCGAGCACATTTTCGGGCCCCAGGGCTTCGCAGGCGAGCAGGGCGGTGAGGGCAGAGTCGAGCCCGCCGGAGAGGCCGAGGATGGCTTTTTGGAAGCCGAGTTTTTGGAAGTAGTCGCGTATGCCCAGCACCAGGGCGCGATGGATGAGCGGCAGTTTTTCTTTGGGCTGCGGCGCTTCTTTGGCGGAAGCCTCAAAGGCCTCCTCCAACTCAAAAATTTGGAGTTGCTCTTCGAAGTAGGGCATCTCGTGCAGCAGCTTGCCGTTGGGGGCGATGAAGACGGAGCCGCCGTCGAAAATCAACTCAGTCTGGGCTCCCACGTGATTGACGTAGAAGAAGGGGATGCCGTAGCGGCGGGTGTTGGCTTTGAGGACGTGCAGGCGTTCGCGGGCCTGGATGTAGCTGAAGGGCGAAGCGGATATGTTGATGACAAAATCGGGCTTTTGGGCCTGCATTTCGTCTAAGGGGCAGATGGTGTAGAGCGGGTTTTCGTTGCCGATGTTCCAGATGTCTTCGCAGATGGTCAGGGCGATGCGGTAGCCTTTGTACTCGACCACGCGATGCTCTGTGGCGGGCTCGAAGTAGCGGTATTCGTCGAAGATGTCGTAGGTCGGCAGCAGGGTTTTGTGTTGCACCTGCAAGACTTTGCCGTCGGCCAGAAACCAGGCAGAGTTGTAGAGGTCTTTGCCTTCGACAACGGGATTGCGGCTTGGAGCGCCGACCACGATGGCGATGTCTTTGGCGGCTTTCGCCAAATGCTGAACGCTCTGCTCCGAGCGGCGTATGAAATCTTCGAATTCCAGAAAATCCCGCGGCGGATAGCCGCATACGGCGAGCTCTGCAAAGCAGATGATGTTGGCGCCGGCAGCCCGGGCTTCCTCGATGGCGCGGAGCATTTTTTCGAGATTTTTCTCAAATGCCCCGATGTGGTAGTTGAGTTGTGCAAGTGCTATTTTCATAGGAAGCGCAAAGATAGGGAATCATTGGCCACACAAAAAAAGGGGGCAATAGTGGCATGATAGAACCTGCCTGCCGGTGCCTCGGAGTTCGGCCCTGCTCACTTACCGGCAGCAGGCAGGCCGCCCGCGTTCTTTGGAAAACAGATTCTCAAGTTGAACGAGCTAAAACCCGCGAAAACCCGCGTCATCCGCGTCATCCGCGTTCTATTGGGTCCTATTGGAGTTATTAATTATTAAAATCCGATAAGCCTTCTTTCGCTCTATTGCTGCTCGGCTTTTTTGACATCGTCGAGGATGTGCAGCACTTCAGCGAGGTAGATGTCTTTTCGGACATTCTTGATCCATTTTTCGTTGCGCTCTTTTTTGGCTTCGTCATTTTGGATGAGCCGGGCATCTGTGGAGGTGTTTTGTATGCCGCTAACGACTTCGCGCTCAAAGAGGGCGTCGAATTTCTTGCCGGTTTCCGTCCAGTTCTTTTGGTCTTCGCGGTATTTGTCGAGATTCAGGTTGATGAGGGAGAGGTCGCTGCGCACTTTGAGTTTGGCGGCATAGTCTGTAATGGCCCGGAAGGTGGAGTCCTTCTCTAAGCGCTCTACGCTGAGGGCCTTGACTGTGGGCAGCACTTTGCCGGCATCCCAGACGTTTTGGGGGCTGTAGTAAGCCGGTGCGATTTTGGTCCAATCCAGGGCATAGTCGTAGCTCTTTTCACCCAGGTCCATAAAGGCGTATTGATCGGGCAGGATGATGTCGGAGCTGACGCCGCGCAGTTGGGTGGAGCCGCCATTGATGCGGTAGAATTTTTGTATGGTGAGTTTGAGCTCTCCGAGGGGCTTGAGGTCTTCATTGCCGGAGAGCAGGCGGTCCAGGTCGAAGAAGCGCTGTACGGTGCCCTTGCCAAAGGTGTTTTTGCTGCCGACGATGATGGCGCGTTTGTAGTCCTGCATGGCAGCGGCGAGTATTTCAGAGGCCGAGGCGCTGAACTCGTTGACCATGACGATGAGGGCTCCATCCCAGAGCACATCGGGATCGTCGTCGGTGAGGTATTGAGGTTTGCGGTCTCTGGCTTTGACTTGTACAATGGGGCCTTCTTCGATGAAGAGGCCGGACATGTCCACTACATCGCGCAGGGAGCCACCGCCGTTGTTGCGCAGGTCGAGGATGATGCTTTCCACGCCATCTGCTTTGAGTTTGCGGATTTCCTCGGCCACATCTTTGGAGCATGAGCGGCCGTTGGCGCGGTTGAAGTCGGCATAAAAACGTGGCAGCAGGATGTAGCCGGCTTTGGAGCCCGAGGGCGTGGTGAGGATGAGCGACTTGGCAAAGCCCTCTTCGAAGATGACCACATCGCGGGTGATGGAGATGGTTTTGATGGTGCCATCTACTTTTTTGACAGTCAGGCGGACTTCCGTGCCTTTGGGGCCACGAATAAGTTGTACTACATCGTCTAAGCTCATGGCGCGGATGTCCACGGGTTCTTCATCACCCTGGGCGACTTTGAGGATGAGGTCGTTTTCTTCCAGTTCACCTTCTTTCCAGGCGGGGCCACCTACGACGATGCTGACGATTTTGGTGTAGTCTCCGTCGGTTTGCAGGCGGGCGCCTATGCCTTCGAGTCGGCCGGACATGGAGATGTCGAAGTTTTCTTTTTCGATGGGTTCGAAGTAGCCGGTGTGCGGGTCGAAGAGGTTGGCCAGGGCGTTGAGGTAGATGTCGAGGTAGTCGGAGCGTTTGCGTCTTTGCAGGCGGGTGTACCAGTCGTCGTAGAGTTTGAGTACGTCCTGGCGGGCTTCGGCTTCCAGTTCTTCGAAGGATTTTCCGATGAGGGTAGAGTCTTTGCCTTCGGCCTGGCTGTTGAGTTTGTCGGTGAGGCGAACGAGGGTTTCGTATTTCATGGCGCGGCGCCACTGATCGCGGAGTTCCTCGTCGTTTTTGGCGTACTCGCGTTTTTCGCCTTCGAGTTCGTAGCTTTCGTCAA
This sequence comes from Saprospiraceae bacterium, assembly GCA_015494245.1. Lineage (GTDB taxonomy): Bacteria > Bacteroidota > Bacteroidia > Chitinophagales > Saprospiraceae > WGBN01. The sequence goes on from WGBN01000333.1 coordinate 4,020, forward strand.
GGGTGAAGTCAAAAGGCTCTGCCAGGGCTTCGCGATAATAGCTTTGGGTTTTTTCCAGGCCCGATTTGATCAGGCCGATGGAGAGGTTGAAGAATTCGTAGCTGCCGTTTTGCACTTCGTCATCCAATTGGTCCACGAAGGGTTCCAATTTGCGGATGTCCTCTTGGGTAAGCCAGCGCTTGGCGCCGTCGAGTCGCTGCAGGTAAAAGGTATAGAACTCTTCTGAGAAGTGATCGTCTATGTCTTTGGGGGCATAGTGAAAATTATCCAGGCTATATAAGATGGCTTGCACCAGGGCGGCTTCCTTTTCTTTGGGATTTACGCGCGGCCGAAAAAAGGCGAAGAGCGCCAGCGCGCTGGTGAGCAATATCAGGGTAATGGTGGTTCTGTGTAATTTCATCTTGAGTTTTTTGTTCATGGGCATATAACGCCTGTCGGGCGGGGTATGTTTTAAGCACTCTTTAATTGCTAACAGCACCCCCCGCCGTCGTAGAACCAGGTCGAAGGCGAGATGAAGATGTCCGGGCGCCCCAGAGCGGCCAGTGCAGCAGCCGTTTTGTCGCAGACGGCCAGCGGCTGATTGGGCAGCAGGACGTGTCCTTTGCCATCGTCAAAATACTTGTCCGTGCCGTAATAAATGGCAGCTTTTCCCGTAAAGACACAGGGCCCGTCCTCCGGCATGGGGTCTTTGATGGCGCAAATTTCCACGCTTTCGATGTAGATGGGCTGCGGGGTGTCGTATTCCGGAGCTGCGAGGATGCGGTAGGGCCGGCGGGCGCGTATTTCCACGGTTCCAAAGCCCGTATCGGTAATCATGTTGAGGTATTTCTGCAGGGGCAGGGCGCCGCTGAGGCAGAGGGCGCGCAGGCGTTCGTCGCGTCGCAGTTTTTCCGGTATGGGGTCTTCACAGATGGGGTCAGACATCACCAATCGCCCGTGCGGTTTGAGCGTGCGATAGATCTCGGCCAGGGCTTTTTTCAGTTCTGCAGTTTCGAAGATGTTGAACAGGCAGTTTTGGGCTGCCACGTCTATGGACCGGTCTTCTACGGGTAAGTCGAGCGCATCGCCCTTGTGCAGCGACACAAAGCTGCTGTCGAACCAGGGATTTTCTTCTTCGGCTTTCGCCAAATTTTGCCCGCAGGCCTCGAGCATCTCTTCGACGGGGTCTATGCCCACGACGCTGTCGGGCCTGCGCGTAAACCAGGCAAATTGCAACAACTCCATACCGCCGCCTACACCCACGTAGAGCACGCGCGGCTCATTGGCCAGGTCGCGGGGGTGTACGGTGGTGCCGCAGCCGTAGTTCATCTCCAGCATGCGTTTGGGGATGCTCAATTCCGGCAATTGCCAGATGGGGCTGGTGGTACAGCAGAGGCCTACATCGGGCTGCAGGGCTGCTTCGCGATAGACGTTTTTGGTGGTGTCTAAGTAGCTCATAATTCGGGCTTTTGTGTTATTTTTGTTTGCTGCAGACATGTCATGTCTGTAAGACATGACATGTCTCGCGTCTCGCGCGCGCGTGCATACGCGCGCGTACACACGCGCGCGAGGCCACACGCTTTTTCACGGAGCCCGTCGGCTTCCCCTCCAGGCCTTCCCTCCATTTGCCGAAAGGCTCTAAAAGGCAAAGAATGTTAAAAATACACTTTCCAAAGTGTTTTTCCGTTTCCAAAGCAGACCAATGTCTCAAGGGAGACTTTTTGGCGCTGCTTTTTCACGCAAAACCTTTACTATGAAGTTAAAACA
>WGBN01000334.1 GCA_015494245.1 Saprospiraceae bacterium
CTTCAAAAGAAAAAGTAAAAGCGAAAAAACATGACTCTCCTTCAAAAAGCAGCCTTGGGCCTTTTCATGCTCGCCTTTCTGATTTTTACAACAACGCTTTCGCTCAGCAAATTTCAACTCGACACAGAGGCCGCCAAAGCTCAATTTGACGACTACCAGGGCCCCTTCGTGCTAAATGCGCTGCAACCTCTGGAAGGTAAGACCTACCCCCACATCATGGCTTTTATGAAAGACTACGATGCAGCTTTAAAACGAGCTCAGTCAGCCATTCAAAAAGACGTGGAAGAGAACTTGGGCCTGACGACTTCCGATGGGGAATACTGGCAAAAGATCCTCAAAGACGACAAGATCAAAAGCAGTAAATTTCCGGTGGCTAAGGCTTCTGCCCTGGGCCTGCTTCCCTCAAACAGCTGGATGTTTTTCTGGCTCAGCATAGGTCTGGGTGTATTGGCAGGGCTGCTCTATATTCTGCCTATGCGGCATTTGCCGAAAGGCATTAAAAACAATGGCATCTTCCATTCCTCTCTGACGGCCCGGAGCGTCTTGGGCATTGCACTCGGCATTTGGCTCATTTCCTTTTATGTGCTCCTGTATTTTTTTCCGGAATACCTCGTCAACTGGGTCATCATGGTGGACCCCATCAGCAAATTTCTCAATGGCGGAGCGGCCAACCAATGGTTTTTGTACGGTTTCCTCTACACCCTGGCCATCCTCGTCATGGGGCTGCGCATGATCATGAAATACCGGCACAACAGATACCAGCTTCTGCGCACGGGCAGCGTGATGTTCTTTCAGCTCTGCTTTGCCTTTTTGCTTCCGCAAATTATGAGCCTGTTGCATCTGCCCTCTGCCGATTTGAAAAACATCTGGCCGCTGGACTACTCTTTTTTCTTTGAGTATCGCATCAACTATCTGCGCTCTTCGGGTTATTTCGGGCTGTTTTTACTCGTCTGGGGCATTGCCCTGAGCATCCTTGTCGTGCCCCTTATGACGTACTTTTTCGGCAAGCGCTGGTACTGCTCCTGGGTATGTGGCTGCGGAGGGCTGGCAGAGACGCTGGGAGACCCTTTCCGCCAGTTATCGGACAAGCGCCTGCGGGCCTGGAAGATCGAGCGCCGGTTGATTTACAGCGTGCTCGTCTTTGCCGTAGTGATGACGGCCCTGGTTTTATACACCTATTTCTCCGGAAAATCTCGGGTCTTGTTTTTGGACAGCTACCAGGTCAGGCACTGGTATGGCATACTGATTGGGTCTATTTTTGCCGGCGTGGTAGGTACGGGCTTTTATCCGCTGATGGGCAATCGGGTCTGGTGCCGCTTTGGCTGCCCGCTTGCCGCTTACATGGGCATCATCCAGCGTTTTAAATCGCGCTACCGCATCACTACCAATGGCGGGCAGTGCATCTCCTGTGGCAACTGCTCCACTTATTGCGAAATGGGCATAGACGTGCGCTGGTACGCACAGCGCCAACAAGATGTGGTGCGGGCATCCTGTGTGGGTTGTGGAATCTGTTCGGCCGTTTGCCCGAGGGGCGTGCTGAGGTTGGAAAACAAATAGGACTTTCTCAAAACAGCTCTACCCCAATCTACTCTATTTTCTTCAGTCTGTCCTTTACTTCTTCCACCCTTTTGCGTTGCTCTTCGAGGGCTTTTTGGGTGTCTTTTTGGGCTTTTTCGTTTTCCTCTATATCGGCTTTGGCCTGTTCGATGCGCTTTTCCGCTTCGGCTATAATCTGGTGATAGCGCTCGTTGTCGCGCTCTAATTTTTTGAGTTCGTTTTCCAACTCCTTGAGGCGGGATTCCTCGGCCTTTACTTCCTGCTCAATCAGTTCTTTTTTGACCATGATGGCAAATTGCTCCATGAAGCGCTCGCCTTCTTTGAAGCGATCGGGATGCATTTTAGATTGCAGATAAGCCCCTCCGAGGTAAAACCAAACGCTCAATTCCGAACCGTCTCCCGAATCCTTGATCTTGGCATAGACATCCACCGTATTGCCTTCGCCTATGCCGGGGATGTCTGCATCATCGGCGAAGAGCTCTCCCTCTTTCCCCTTTTTCACTTTGGCATCGTAATCCTGTATGTACTTCTTCCAAAGTTTAGCAACCAGCTTGGGGTCTGCCTGTGGCAGTTCGACAACCAGGGCCGGATTGTTTCCCTGACTCATGTAACGGGTTTCTTCTTTGACCTGGAAGACATCCATACCTTTGGGCGTCAAATCGCCTTGCGCTAAAAGCACATCGGAAATCACGAGGAAAAAAGCTATGGAAAAAAGTAAAACGCTCTTTTTCATTGGGAGATTGGTTTTTAATTAGGATGAAGAAATAAGTACCGGCATCTGTGCCAAATACTCAACAGCTCATTTTTTGTACAACAGCATCTTACGGCTAAAGTTTTAAAACCCAATAGTTCATTAAGTTTTGAGATAGCAATATGCCCAAAATTCAGCGCTTATCCAATACCCTTTTTATTTTTTGTCAACTTAGGCTTGATTGCAAAGTTGCA
>WGBN01000335.1 GCA_015494245.1 Saprospiraceae bacterium
ATTTTTATTTAGTCTAAATAAAGATAAATGCCTACTTTTGCTCCGGCTCAGAGAAGCTGCCAACTACAGGGTTGAAACACAAACCCACTAAACCCACTGCCATGAGAACAAAATGGATAGCATTTTTTGCCTGCTGGCTGGGAGTAACAGCCGGCATGACAGCCCAAACCACAACTGACTCCACATTCACCTCCAATTCACCTTTCCCTGCTTCGGGCCTGGCCATAGGCGCTTATGCCCAGCTCGATTACAATCAGCCTATCGGAAAAAGCACCTACGAAACCGGCACTTTAGACGCCCATCGTCTGGTTACAACCCTGGCGTACCGCTACAATGCACGCCTGCGGTTTATGTCGGAAATTGAAGTCGAGCACGGCTCCGAAATTTTCATCGAACAAGCCTGGATGTCCTGGAAATTTCACGAAGCCCTGCGCTTCAAGGCAGGGGTGCTGCTCGTACCTATGGGCATCATCAACGAATACCACGAGCCTCCCACCTATTCCGGTGTCGAACGCCCCTTGCTCGACACTTATCTCGTGCCTTCCACCTGGCGGGAGATGGGAGCGGGTTTCACGGGGCGCCTTCCGGCTGCATCTCTAAACTACCAGCTCTATGTGCTCAATGGCTTTGCCTCTTACAAAGACGGGCAGGGGCTGCTGAAAGCCTCTTCGGGCCTGCGCAAGGGGCGCCAAAAGGCCATTGAATCTTTCGTACACAATCCGGCTCTCTCGGCCAAGCTGAGCTACTACGGCCTGCCGGGCCTGGAATGGAGCGCCTCGCTCTACGCCGGCAAGACGCAATCAGACCTGTTCAGCGGACTGGACCGCAGGGATGCCCAAGCCGTAGCACGGGCCGACAGCTCCGTCATCGGCACTTTGATGCTGGGTACGGCAGTGCGATTCAAGAAAGGGCGTTGGAACTTGCGTGCGCAGTACATCTATGCCCGCCTCAGCCACACAGAGGCCTACAACGCTTTCACTGGCGCCGAGTTGGGCTCACTCATGCAAGGCTATTACCTCGAAGCAGCTGCGGAGTTTTTCCGCGATCCCGCCAAGGGAAAAGCCTTGGTGCCTTTTGTGCGTTACGAATTTTACGACACCAACAGCAAGGCCGAAGACCATGAACCCAATCCCGCTTACAAGAGGCAAGCGTGGTTCATAGGCGCAGCCTGGAAATTCAACACGGGCATAGCTCTGAAACTCGACTACCGCTGGCATCAATCGGCCTTAGACAGCCATTGGGGTCAGATGCTCAATGCGGGCGTAGGCGTGTGGTTCTAATATACTCAGACGCGTAGTTGCTGTTCGGCAACTACGCGTCTGAGTAAAACCCTCTTATCATGAAAAAAATCCTCCCCCTCACACTGTTCGCCCTGCTTGCCATAGCTGCCATTTGGCCTCACGAGCGGCAGCTCAAACGAGTCATCCGCAAGTTGTGGCCCGGGCTGGAGGTTCAATGGGAAGAAATAGAGCATCCCGCCTTTCGGCCTGCCTCCCCCCAGGAGGGGCAAATGCCGACAACGGAACCCTCCGCCCAAAGACGCACCTCTCCGCCCAACAGCCTGAACGGCACGCCCGACCGTCTCTATCGCCTAAGCCATGCCGATACGCTGCTCGGCTGGCTCCTCATACGCAAATCAGCAGCCTGCCATCTGGGCGGTTGCTTCGAAGGACGCACAGAAAAAGGCGTAGCTTATGAAGAGTTCACCTATGCCGTCTTTCTCGATCCGGACCGCCGCATCAAACGCATCCTCATCCTCGAAATGGAGTCCGATTACGGCTACCAGATCAGCTCGAAAAGCTGGCTGCGCCAAATGGAAGGTCTGCGCGGCTGTGAACTCACCTACGGCCAACAACCCGATGCCATCAGCGGAGCGACCATCTCCGCCAGGTCTTTGGTGGAGGATTTAAAAAACATTTGCTATCTTTTGGAATAATCACTCCTCCTCTTCCCTCATCGCCTTCAAATCGCGATTGACGGCGATGGCTGCATTTAGCTCATAGCCCGTGAGAAGTACGAAGGAGTTGATTTGTATCCAAAGCATGACGACAATGATGGTGCCTATGGAGCCATAGAGCTTGTTGTAAGTGTTGAAGGCGTCCACGTAAAAAGAAAAGGCCAGAGAGCTGAGCAAAGACAAAATGGTCGCCAGCGTTGCTCCGGGAGAGAAAAAGGAGAAGCGCTTTTTTACCGGAGGCCCGTAGCGGTATATGGTAGCAATACCTCCGTAAAAGAACAAAACCACCAGCAAATAACGCAACAACTGAATGGCCATGGTGGTGAAATTGTCGAGTTTCACATACTGCGCTACCCAAATCACGATGTTGTGTCCGAGCACGGCCAGGACGATGGAGCCTACCAGCAAGAGACCCATCAGAAAGGTCAGTCCCAGGGAGATCAACTCTTTTTGCAGCGTCGAGCGATGGATGTAGGTAGAAGGGTGGGATTTCTCAAAACTGCGCAACATGGCCCTCATGCCATTGGAGGCGAAGTACAAAGTCAGGAAAAAACCCAAAGAAAAAAGCCCTGCCCGGGGGCGGGTCGTCAGATCCTCTATCGTGCCGAGGAGCATCTCCCCTGCCTCCCCCGGCATGACCAAATGAATTTCTCTCGCCAAAACCTCCATGTAATCTCCCCCACCCGGAATGTAGCTCAGGATGTAAGTGCGCACATAGGGCAAAAGCGCCAGCAGGGTGATGATGGAGGGAAAAAGCGACAAAAAGAAGCTGAAAGCCATGGCGTTGGCCCGCGTAACCAGCGTCTGATGTTGCAACTCATTGCGGATAAAAACCAACACATCGTACAGCGGAACGCCCCCAAAACCCGGCAGAGAATGCGTCTGCAACCAATGTACGGCTGCCTTTACCACAGGCAATTCCCAAAAAGCTTCCTTGATATGCTGCCAATTTATTTTCATGTAAGGGATATTCAAAAATATGGCCGCAAAACTTCCAGCAAGGCCTCCGGCGCTGTTACGGTTTTGCCGGTTTTGACATCCACAAAAGCGAGGCGCACCTTGCCGGCATTCAGCAGCTTGCCCGCTTCGTTGTACAACTCCACGTGAAACTGAATGCGCGTCTCCGGCAATTTAAGCAACTTGGTGCGAATGGTAATCAACTCATCGTAATAAGCCGGACGCAGATAGCGAATCTCCAGGGAAGTTACCGGCATCATCACGCCCAGCTCGTCTTCCATTTCGCGATAGCTCATGCCGAGCGAACGCAGCATCTCCACACGGCCAATCTCGTAATACTTTGGGTATTGACCGTAGTACAGATAGCCCATCTTATCTGTTTCGGCATAGCGAACCCGCTTTTTGAAATCGAATTGATACATGGTCTCTTTGTTTCAATAGTTCATTAAGTTTTGAGATAGCAATATGCCCAAAATTCAGCGCTTATCCAATACCCTTTTTATTTTTTGTCAACTTAGGCTTGATTGCAAAGTTGCA